>DASVUU010000418.1:0-7409 GCA_036386935.1 Cytophagaceae bacterium
GCTACAGCCTGCATTGCTAGCCTCTAGACTGATAGTTACAGGTCCGGCATAATTTTCTGTCCATGTTACAAGTCCATCATTAATAGCACCTGCAGAAGTAGGACTTAGACTCCAAGTCTTGCTCGTTGCATTAGTTACTTCAGCTACTAATTGTGTAATCTCCTTGTTACAATATTGTGGTTCACCCGTGATAATGGGAGCACCCACGCCAGGCTGGATGTTGATTTCTGCCTGCTTAGTCATATCTGACTCGCAACCTGTTTGAGTGTTCAATGCAGTAATGGTGTAGATGCCATTATTGCTAGCGATAGCATCTATAGGAAAAGTAATTGGCTCTCCTGTTCCAGGCAGAGTTTGCCCATTTTCTTTTATTTTATAGGAGATGTTAGGCTCACTACCAGACAATACAATTTCTGCAGAACTTACTGCTCCTTCACATCCGGAAGCGCCACCAGATACCTCAAACACTGCAGGGTTTTGGGAAGGAGTGATTACTAGTTCTCCATCCATCGCGGCACTGCAACCTCCAGTTTTAGTTTCTGCCGTGACAGTATATTTGCCTTCTAAATTTGGGCGGGTAGGGAAGACAAGAGCGCTGCCAGTTCCTGGTAAAATGTCAGTAGAAGGGACGCCATCTTTATACACTGTATAATTCACCTCTGATTCACTACCGCTTAGTTTTACTTCATACCCGGTACCATCGCAAGTTGCGGGTCCGCCGGTTCCAACCAACTCTTGCTTTGAAGGTGCTGATGTGATGGAAACAATCACAGATTCCTGTGGACTGCGACAGCTGCCTACCTTTTCTACTACATAGTAAGTGTAACTCCCTTGCTCAAGATCTACTGGAGTGAAGCTGTTGGTTGTAGCAATAGACATTGTCAAAGCTGGGTCGCTAAACCATTCGATAGTACCGCCATTTTGCGGGATAGCTTGCAAAGGGCTTATTGCTGCTCCAGCACAATAGTCAGCCCCGCCATTGACAGAAGGTACTTCTGATGGTGCACCAGGGTCTTTTATGGTAATGGTTTCATTATAGCTACCCAAACAACCACCACCTGATATGGGCGTGGCAGTAAGATTGGTATATTTTCCTGCGCTCAGACCCTCAAGTTTTAATTGACCTGATCCGTTGGTAGAGATGGAATTGATAGATTTACGCTCACCTTCTCTTTTGTATTCAACTTTGTATTCCTTGGCATTTCCTAGTCCAGAAATGGTCAGTTTTCCATCGGCGAGGCCACAGGTAGAAGGGTCTTCTTGACTTACCTCAAGCGTTGTGCCTGGGTTAATTTGGATATCAATACCTACTTTTTCGCTGGAGCACCCAACACTGTTAACCTGGCTTACCCATATTGTTGTTGGGCCACTTTGAACGGTGCTTACCGAGGGTTGGGCTGCTGGAGTACCATCTAAGGCTGTAAACCAACTGAGACTGTAATCAGGATTACCCTCGACTTTAGAAGTGATGTCTGACACATCTACCATTTGATTCTGGCAATATTTAAAGTCGCTAGGAAGAACTACTGGAGGGCTTACTACGGCATCGGTAATTGTATAGGTCTTACTGTCGGTAGCAGTACAGCTCGAGTTATCTACTTTGATATTGCTATAGCTGCCAGCGGCTAAGTCTAATACTAAATTTCCTGCCGCAGTAGAAGTAAAGCTTGTAGCTGCGGTGGTATTGTAGCTAACTTTATAAGAAGCACCTCCTGTCAAACCCGCAAGAGTAATCTTTCCTTTTCCCCCACAGGTTGTAGGATTCGACGCTGTCGCTGTGAACACCGGGCCAGCTATTACACTTACCTTCAGCTCTACTTTAGGGCTTTCGCATGTTCCCTGAGACTGACTGACAAACCAACTGAGTGTATTTGGAGAACTTGTGGACGCTGCAGTAGGAGCGCTAGCACTGGTAGTAGCAGTACTGCTGGTATACCATTTTGCAGTGAAACCACTTTTAATGGTTACCCTATTGGTTAAGTCCTCTACCTTAGCAGTCCCGCCGACGCAGTAAGGATTGCCAGTCGCTACCAAAGGTACTTCGGGAACATCACTTATAGTTACATCTATTTTCGAGGGAGTACTTTCAACCGTTCCTCCATTATTCATTTGCGTGACCCAGTAAGAGGTCGTGCCAATAGTTTCAGTAGAAGGCGTTGGGGCTGCGAAAGGTGTTCCGCCTATTTCGGTATACCATTTTAAGTCTGACCCACCAGGAGAAAGTTCAGCAGAGAGTGGCGAAGCAGTTGCGCCCTTACAGTATTTAATTGGGCTTACTACTATTGGGCTGTTGCAACTGACCACATTTACTACATTGAAATAGATCTTGTCTTCTCCTGCTGCATTTTTGACCGTGAGCTTTACATCTAGTGTGCCTAGGGTGGTGTATTTCGCAATTACTGCCTTATTAGTAGGTTCCACCATAGACCTATTTGGAGTGGCTCCCGGTCCAAGGTCCCATCGGTATTCTTTAGCATCCGGAATAAGGGTAGGGGTATAGGTGACGTTCTCATTCAAGCAGATTGGTGACTTGTCAATTTCAAAACCACATGTTTGCACTGTTACTTTAAAGATTCTTTCAGGGCTAGTGAGCCATGCATTGCCAGGAAGTTTGCTTTGGTTTTTACCCACTACTTTCAGGTCATAAACGCCGTTGGGTGTGCTTCCCCAATCTACAAACATTTTATAAGTGCCTTGACCAGTGACAGGGGTAGAAGTTGTTTTAGGTAAGATGGTAGCAGTAGCAGGCAATCCGCTCCACTCATAGTCGCAAACACTAAAGTCTACAGGGCTTACCTCGTATTTGGCCTTGGTGTTACCTTTACAAACTACCAAGTCTCCGTAGATAACGTCTGGTTTGGCAGGTGGCCCTTCTTTCAACAAGGTAAAGTTCATAGAGATTAAATCTATAGATTGTGCTTCGTAGAATGACTTAGCAAAATGTATTGCATGCGTTCCATAAGGAATGTCAAATTTTAAAGTATCGGAATATCTAGGGGTCTGCCCTCTATCAGCAGGATGATCTAACAACCAATTTTCTCGAATCAATTTTCCGTCCATATAGATATTGTACCTTGAATTTGGCCCATTCCAACTCATCGATAAATTAAGGCCGTATGAGCCAGATGTTTCGTTTCTTATAATATAAACATCTTTAGATCCAGCCTTCCAACCATCCAATCTTCTTCGTCCGGCAGGACCGTATTCGTTTGCTACGGTTGAATTTTGTAGCTGCTGAAAATCATAAGATGCAATTTGCCATCCCGGCAATACCGACACTTTTTCTACACCTATTATACCCCCTCTTTCTTTAGTAAGTGGTGGAGCTGGATTGTTTACCACATCACGATAGGCTCTATATTGGGGAGAAAGGTCTCCCTCTTTTTCAGCCACTGCATAACCAGCGCCATATCCTTTCTGGGTGTAAAATCCATTTTTAATTAGAAGTGCATCGTACCCCATCCAACTATACCATTTTTCCAATTCGTATTTAGTATGTTCATACATCTTCTCAGAGTTATATGCCGCAGTTAGATTACTTAGCGGTATCCAGGCACCCCAATATTGCACATTGGTTTCATGCCCTGCTTCATAAGCGATTACCCTTAGCCCAGACCTCTTTGCATAGGCCAAAAGATCTTCCAGTTCATTGCCTTCGCAATTACCATTCGGGTCTGTGCGGCAACTTCCTTCTGCTCCTATTTGGCCATATCGATTATTGGTCTCTTTGTATAACTCTTCAAAAATTTTGTCTACTGACCATTTTTTCACGTCTTCAATTATTGCCAGGTTTTGTTGATGTAAAGCTTCGTCCTGTTCTGGTGTAGCGTTTGGTGGAGAACTTAAAAGTGGTGTGTGTACATTAAAATAATTAGCGACTGCGATACCATAAAAACATTTCTTAGAGGTGCCTAATCCGAACTGTTTATCTATAAACTCAATACCCTCTCTCCCAATGAACCAATAATCCTGGCCCCAGCCATAGGCTATTTGGCCAGCAAGCACTGCTCTTATTCTTCCACCAACGCCTCCGTCGTCAACAGAGCCAAATTCCTTTGCAAACTCATCCATAAACTGTTTAAGCCGATAGGATGGCCACCTTCTCAGGGCTTCATAGGCATTAAATCCACTTAAACCCCACCATTTGCCATTTCCCACGCTTCCTGTTTCCAGTGAAATATTTTTTGATAAATCCCCCATGATCGTCCTGTCCCCCTCAATTTGCACCATATGGTGCACCGCGCTAATTTCCATTGCAAATCCCAAAAATGCTCCCCCTCCCCCAAAGTTCCACAACTCATTACCAATTTCGATATACATATTTAGAGATGGCTTCAATCTGGCCTTGACCAATTTGGCTAATTCGCGCGCATAATTCAGGTCTACCAATACTGGTAAATTTGCATAAAAATCGATATCTAAATAATTACATAAATCAATGGCTTTTTCCCATGGAAAGCTTCTGCCCTGGTTTAAACTATTGCTCAACCAAGGGTTGTTGGCTCTTTCATCGAAGCAGGTTCTATCATCCCCCACGTTATCGTCATTGCCGTTCCTCACGTAGTTCTCAAACGGGGCGTTAGCAGGTGTACGGTATTTCCATTCCCTTTCAAAATTACTATTGCAGCCTGACTGCCCCATTAATCTTATGACCTGTAATCGTAAAGGCTTCAAATAATCTCTGCATTCATCAGTTATCAGTCGGGGATCATTTAATTCGTAACCAGGGCGCATTATTTGGATATCGGTTATTTTGCCGTCAATTTTAAGGTAAATGCCACCTTCTAAACTTAAAACTTCAAAATCAAAAGTCACTAGTCCTCCGGACTCTACCATGTTCACTATTTTAACATCTGAGGATGTTAAAATTACTTGCGAACGGCTTCCTCGATATTGACAGTGAAAAAAATCTCCAATTTGGAGCTTTAAATTAGGATTTTGATCAGTGTTGAAATTCACAGTCATGGTATGCTGTTTGTCTGCTCTTGGCCATCCATCTCGATCAAGAAATACCATAGCATGGCCTCCAGGTGCATTTCCCATGTTAGCAGACCCGTAATTAGCCCCGTAACCGGAGTTTAACATGTTCCATAAATTTGTGAACTCTGGACCTATATGTCCACCCATTTGAGGAGTGGGTTTTGAGGACGGCTCACATGCTTGAGCGAAGCCATTGATAACGCTCAATAAGGTTATCAAAGATATTCCTAAAGAAACGGCCCATTTTTTTAGCCTTAGCGTAACACCTATTGCCAAACATAATTTGCGTTGGAAGTCAGTGTTTAATTTGAATGCGTTCATATTTTTATCCAAATATTTTTAAATAATGAATTCAATTTAAGTAATTTTAAACACAAAAAAAGACAATGAATTCTTTGATTAATTATGTTTTGATTGGTTTTGGACGCATAGATTATTTGTTGAATTTTATTTAATTTGTTACAAAACAATTACTTAAACAAAATGGATAAAATTTACGTCTTCGTTATAGTTATTTATGAGAATATTTGAAAAATACAATTATTTTTTCTTGAGAAGCGTAAAGGATGGAGTATATACAATTTACGGTTTAATAAAATATGATGGCGAGAGAATGTAGCGTGCTAAAATTTTTCCTAGCGACAATAATTTTTGTTAGTGTTGGGACTTATGGAAAGTCGGCTAATAAATCCTATGAAAAGGATTCAATCCCTCCATTGGATATTTATTATTTCCAAGATGACCGTACAGAAAGTCTAACAGATGAGCAAGTAATACACCGGTCTGAGAAGTTGTTTAAGCTAAATGATCTAGAAAATCATACCAACGAAGTTGAGAACCCTAACACAGTTATTTGGCTGAATTTTAAGTTTGTTAAGCCTCTGGAGCGTGATCTGCTTATAGATTTTATGCCTTATTACAAGAAAGTAACACTATACTACTTTCGCAAAGACTCAACTATTTACCATCAAACTTTAGAAATTAGCGACCAGACCTCTGATAGAAAATACCTTGCGAGTACAGTACCTATGGATTTACCCGCAAATACACTCAATAATTATTTTGTGAAGTATGAATTCTACAATCATTTTAAAGTTGCAGCCTTTGAAATTAGAACCTATGCAGAATTTATTAGGGCAAATCTTATAATGGTCATCATTTTTCTTATTCTATTCACTTCAATCTTCCTAATACTTGTCGTATCTATCTTATTTTTCCTATTAAATAAAGAGCCACAATATTTATTCTATGGGTTACACACTTTGACCTTTGGTATATTTGCCGTGGCCAGCCGTGAGTTATTCTATATTTTTCCCCGCCTGAGCTTTCTTGCGCATTCGACATTTATATATTATGTCCCTTTTTCATTATCAACTATTTTCTTCGTTCTTTATATAATTAGTTCCTTAAAAAACAAAAATCAGCTGTTTCTAATTAAAGCATTAAAAGCACTTCTCGTATTTAAATTTTTCACCATCTTACTTCTTTTTGTTGACAGCGACCTTGTAGAGTCTGCTGTTACCCAATATTTTGCAAAGACGGATGTCATTATTTATGCCTTAGTATTCTGGCTTGTTTTACTAACGACCATTCGGAACCCGCTAATTATAAACTGGTGGTTGACCATAGGAGTATCCTCGATGCTCATAGGACAGGTTATACACTTATTAGTTAGCAGGCCTACTAACGCAATTTTTGGCTTTATATGTTTTGATATCTTGTGGTTTGGAGTGGGTTTGTCCATTAACTACCGAATTGCGAAAAATGAGAAAGTAAACGCATTGAAGGAATTGATTCAAGTCAAAGACTCATACAATAATGAATTAGTAAATGAGGTGGAAAAACGCACGCGACAGCTTCAAGAAAAGATAGAGCTGATTGACAAGTTGAATAGTGTGTTAGAAAGTCACAATATTTCGCTGTCTCAAAACGTCAGTCAACTGGAGGAAGTCAGAATCCTAAATAAGGAGTTGAGCTTTGAAGAATTTAGGGCTCAATTTCCTGACAAAGAAAGCTGTCAAAGATTATTAGCAAAGATTAAGTGGAATGGTAGTTTTTTATGTAATGTTTGTGGCAATACTCAATACCTACAAATCAGGAAGACAGACCCATTTATGCGAAAATGTATGGGGTGCAATAAGATTCATTCCGCGACCACCGATACAATTTTTCATAATATAAAATTTCCTCTTGAAAATGCTTTTTATATTCTATTTGTTTGTACCTCTACTAAGAAATACACGATCGATTCCATTAGCAAGATGATTTCCTTACGGCCAGCCACCATAACGAACTTTCGAAAGAAGATAGAAGCGGCTATGGAATCAAAGAAATTTACAAAAAATGCTTCTATGACATGGCAAGACTTGATTTTTTAAACAAATTGATTTATGCTGAGTAAAGTCGGAGAGGAGTTGAGTAGATAAACC
>DASVUU010000419.1:0-4264 GCA_036386935.1 Cytophagaceae bacterium
AATCAAACATCCCAGGATGAACGGTTGACATTGACGAAAAGGCACGGTCATAGGTCACCTCTGGATTTCTCCCGCCGATACCAGATTGCAAAAAATAGATCCCCAATCGGTCGCCACCAAAAATAACTTCTTTTACGTTTACGTCATGCTTTTTCAGTGATGATAAGGCTGCGGATGCAATATCATTTTCAGGAACCCGTGTAATGTATTGGACTTCATGCCCCCAGCCCGCCAATGCCACTGCAACGTTAGCTTCAGCTCCACCAAAGCATAGATCAAAGGTAGAAGCTTGGGAAAGGGTATGATTTTGAGAAGTGGAAAGTCTCAACAATAATTCTCCAAATGTTACGATCCTTGCCATCGCGTATTTTAAATTTTTAATTGATGTTTTGTCATCCGCTTTTCCATTTATTGAGGATCGGTCGGATTTAGTTTATTAAATTCCGTATAAAGCTATTTAAAACCGAAATATTTCTAGCAATGCCCTAAGAAATATCTTTCAAGTCCTTTTCTATAGACGGAAGGAGGCTACCTATTGAGGGAGTTGATACCTGGATTTTTTGTAAAGCACAATTCATGCTAATTGAATTTTGATTGGCCTGGCATAATAGGTAACGATCGTATAAGACTCTTTTCATCTTAGCTTTTTCTGAAAAGCCGCAGGCGTAAGCCCTTTATGTTTTCTGAAGCAACGGTAGAAGTAGGAGGGGCTTTCAAATCCAGACTCAAATGAGATTTGGTCAATGGTCGAAGAAGAGTTAATTAGCATTTGGGTGGCGTGCTGAAGCCTAAGTTCGATAAGGAATTGAGAAAACGACCGTTTTGTGCGCATCTTAAAATATCTGCAAAATGCTGAAGGATTCATGCTGACCAGAGCGGCAATTGTTTTTATTGGAATTGGCTTTTTAAAATTCATCAAAGCATATCCATTGATTTTATTAAGTTTTTCTGCATCTGCAAAATTGAAATTCGACGATGGTAAACTTGTCGATAGTACCTGGTTTTCTTTGCTTAGAGAAATTATATCAAGCATCTCAACGATAGCCAGCACCTGGCTTACAGAAGAAAGCTGTGGCAAATCTATCATTCTCTTTTGTACGATGGACCCAGTATTTCCAAAGACCAAGATCCCCTTCCGTGCCTCATGTAGCAGGTTATTAATTGCTTTCATTTCCGCTTTTTCCCACAGGTCTGCCCCAAGAAAATCTTTATCAAAATGTATTACCAATGCTTCTGCTTCAAGTTTTGACTCTTTTGCGAAATAGTCTGCAGCATTTTTAAAATTGTGGGGCAGCTTTTCACCTATAAGAAAGAGATCTCCAGGCTTGAAAGACCCTATATAATCGCCGATAAACACAGTGCCGTGACTTTGGATGATGTAGGCCAGTTCAACTTCATTATGGAAATGCAAGGGGTTGTAGAAATGGGGAACCACCTCCTGCGTGACACGAAAAGATTGCTCTCCTCGATCTGAATGTTTTACATGACGCACTTTCATTTCATGAAGTTTATTCGCCTAAATAATGCAAAATAGTCTAATAGGTGCAAAGTATGGTCATATTTTGGTCAAAATAAGACATTTTATTCAATATATTAGCGTGTAGTTTTGTCAAGATTATTTTAGATTATTCTTATAAATAAGTTATTGATGAATTTTACATGGGTTGATACCATTATCTTCTGCCTTTCTTTTTTTCTTGTGATAGGCTTTGCATTTTGGAAAAGCCGCGGAAAGACAAGCAGTGAAGGGTTCTTTCTAGGGGATCGATCATTGCCCTGGTGGCTTATTGGAGTTTCAATTGTCGCTGCCAACCTTTCCACCGAGCAATTTGTCGGGATGGCCGGCCAAGCGGCAGGTGACATCGGTTTTGCGGTAAGTTCCTGGCAACTTCTCAGTTCAGTTGCCGTTGTTGTAATTGCCACGCTTTTCCTCCCTAAACTTCTGCCGACAGGCATTTATACCATGCCTGAATATTTGGAATACCGTTATAATTCAACGTCGCGGGCCATCATGTCAGTGTTGATCGTCATTATTTATGCGCTGGTTACTACCTCTGCAATTTTGTATTCCGGAGGTACCACAATTGAAACTATTTTTGGAATAAAGTTATCTACCGCAGTACTCATTATTGCTGGGGTAGGTGTAGTCTATGTAGTTTGGGGAGGATTAAGAGCGGCAGTATGGGCAGACCTTTTCCATGGCGGCATGTTGCTCATCGGTGGCTTGTTCACTGCATACATTGGAATCCAAGCATGTGGCGGATTTTCTAATTTTATTGAGGTAAATCAAGATAAAATGCATCTCATTCTGCCTGTAGATCATGGAGAATTGCCATGGACAGTTCTTATCGGCGGCATTTGGATCCCTATTTTTTATTATTGTGGATTCAACCAGTTGATTATGCAACGCGCTTTGGCGGCTAAGTCATTGAAGCAAGCTCAATATGGAATTATTTTCGCGGGTGCCTTATGGTTACTAGTTCCAGTAGCTGTCGTATTTCCAGGAATTGTCGCCCATCAGTTGTATGGCGATAGTCTCGCAAGGATCGATCAGGCCTACCCAACGATTATAAAAAATTTAATTCCAGAAGGTCTGCGTGGATTTATATTCGCAGCCTTAGCTGGTGCTGTAAGCAGTGCAGTCGCAGGTATGCTCAACGCGGGATCTACAATTTTCACGATGGACATCTGGAAAAGATATATTAAAAAGGACACTAATGATTTAAACCTTGTGCTGGTAGGGCGTATCACTACGGTTGTATTCTTAGCTATCGCGTGCTTTGTAGCCCTGACTGGGTTGTTAGAAGGAGGTGTGTTTAAATTTATTCAAGAGTTTCAAGGCTACGTCTCGCCTGGTATTCTTGCTGTATTTCTTTTTGGCTTTGCCATTAGAACGGCTCCGCCAATCGCTGCAAACACAGCATTGTTGGCAAGCGCTCCCATTTATGGCTTGCTTCAATGGCAAATGAGTGATGTTCCTTACTTGCACCGAATGCTGATTACATTCCTCGCGGTGATCGCCATTATGACGGTTCTAACCTTGATTAAACCGTTAAGACAGCCTAAGACTATGCCTGTAAATATTCAGATGGATATGCAAAGATCACCGCTTGTTTTAATATTTGGATTGATCGTCGTGATAGGCGTTGCAGTATTTTACATTTTATTTCCTTAACTAAAGATCTTGATGCAACCTTCCTCCTTGAAATTAGAAGAGCTGTCTTGGCCGGAAATTGAAAGCCTGCTTAAAGAGGGATGTACAAGAATAATAGTTCCCCTTGGCGCGACGGAGCAGCATGGACCTGGCCTGCCGCAAGGCGTGGATACTTGGCACGGGGAAGAAACTGCCTTGAGAGCTGCAGTGATACTTGACAAAACATTGGTTGCTCCTGCTGTGCCTATCGGCTATTCTCCTGAGCATATATCGTTTCCTGGAACAATCAGCCTCCGCAAAGAGACCTTGGTATATCTTTTAGAAGACATAGCTGAAAGCCTTGCTCGCAGCGGATTTACCTTTATCTACTTTTGGTTTGGCCATGGTGGAGATTGGGCGGTAGCGCGTGAATGTCTCCCTAACCTCCGTCATCGTTGGCAAGGGACCTTGGTAACCTTTACATTGGATGTTGGGAAATATGTCTCGGAAACATGGGATGCTCTTCCAATTGGCGAAGGCATCGCACCAGAGGTTTCAGGCTCACATGCAGGCGAGTTTGAAGCATCGATGATGTCAGCGATCCGCCCCGATTTGGTAAAAAGAGAAAACCTAGCGGAAGGGGACCCTAGACCGCTTGAGGAAATTCTCACACCTATGATGGAAAATGGCATTCATACTATCTCAAAAAATGGTGTGCTAGGAGATCAGCGGTTTGCGAACGCTGAAAGAGGAAACAGGTACCTCGACGGCCTCGCGGATTGGCTGGTGGAGGATATCAAAAGGCAAATTATCACAAATGATGAATAAGCTAAAAATTGGGTTTATTGGGGCAGGCCGCGTCGCCGATGTGCATTACAATGCTTTACAGAGTTGTAGTGATAAAGCTGAATTGGCTGCGTTCTGTGAGCTTAGGGAAGATGCATTGGCTTCACGTGCTCTCGAATGGAATGTGCCAGGCTATAGTTCTATGGAAGCGATGTTTGCAGAGGTAGCGTTAGATGCTGTAGTGGTGCTACTTCCCCATGATATTCATCTAGAAGTAATAGAGAAATGTTTAAAGCGACGGCTGCCGGTACTCCTTGAGAAACCGTTGGCGGCAAATATTGAGGA
>DASVUU010000420.1:0-1784 GCA_036386935.1 Cytophagaceae bacterium
GACCACCTGGAAGTGAAAGGCTTTGCTTTGATGGCTCCGCAAGCTACAAACAACACGTGGTATCCACTGTCCTTTTTAGCACCGCCCAGAGATAACGAGCCATGGCTCTCCTCAGCTATTAGCTTGTTGGAAGAATTAGTAAAGGATATCGAAGCTCGGGGAATAAAGAAAGAGAATATTTACTTTCTTGGATTTTCCCAAGGCGCCTGCCTAACCCTCGAGTTTTGCACACGCCATGCCAATAAATGGGGAGGCATAGTGGCATTTACCGGTGGGCTAATCGGTGACATTATTTATTCAGAGAAATATCAGGGGGACTTTCTAGGCACACCCGTATTTATTGGTACCAGCAATCCGGATCCACATGTTCCGGTAGATCGCGTAGAGGCTTCATCAGAACTAATGAAGTCAATGAATGCAAACGTAACGGTAGAGGTCTACAATAACATGCCTCATACGATCAGCCAGCATGAAATTAATCAAGCAAACCATTTAGTTTTCAAATTAGGCAATACAAAGGTAAATGTTTGAGGTAGTAAAAATATACAGTGATGCTGACGGCCACAGTCACTTTGAAGACGTGTCTATTCCCCTAAAGGAGGCAGGCCAAATAGGCTTGCTTTCTGATAGGTGGCCTGCTGAGGATGTTATTTTCCGAATAGTGGAACCGACCTATGATTATGACTTTCACACCGCCCCACAAAAACAATTCATCATTCTCCTAGATGGAGAAATTGAAATAGAAACATCTCTAGGTGAGAAAAGAATATTCAAAGGTGGAGAAGTGTTGCTGATGGAGGATACAGAAGGGCACGGACACAGGACAAGAAATCTTACCGCAGCTAGAAGAAAATCCATTTTCATTAAAATACGCTAACACTAATGGAAAAAGAAACTGGTCGAATAGAGGCCTTTAGCGATGGTGTGTTTGCTATTGCCATTACACTTTTGGTGTTAGAATTAATAATACCAGCTCAAGAAAATCTGGACAATAGTTCACTGCTGATGTTACTTAAAAAACATTGGCCCTCCTACCTCGCATTTACCACGTCCTTTTTTAGTATCCTTATCATGTGGATGAATCATCATGAAATGTTCAGACACATCCATACCGTTACCAGACCAGTTATTTTTGCTAACGGCTTATTGCTGCTTCTTGTGACAGCAGTCCCCTTCCCTACTTCGCTTATTGCTCAGTATATCCAAACTCCTGCAGCAAATATGGCTGCAGCGGTTTATAGCGGCACCTTCGTCGTCATCAATATTTCATTTAATCTGCTTTGGTATACAGCCACTAAAAATGGATGTCTGAAAAAGGGAGTCGACATTAAAACTATTAATGAGTTCAAAGGACTTTATTTAATTGGATTGCCGGCATATTTGGCCGCGTTTGTCGTCGCCTTTTTTCACGCTGGTTTGTCAATAATGATATGTATGGTACTTTGGCTCTATTGGACTTTTACCATTAAACTTAACAAATAATACAACTATGAAATCAGAAATATTTTCAAGTCTATCACGAGGAAAAAAGGATCTGGGCTGGCTGAAAAGTAATTTTATCTTCAGTTTCAGCGACTATTATGAACCTACTAAAAGCAGCTTTGGAACTCTTATTGCCTTCAACGACGACTATGTGCAGGCGGATAAAGGATTTGGTATTCACCCCCATGCCAACATGGAAATAATCTCCATTCTTCTAAATGGGAAAATGAATCATAAAGATACCCTTGGATATAGCACAACCGCCGATGCGTATGGGGTGCAAATTATGAGTGCAGGAAGTG
>DASVUU010000421.1:0-5875 GCA_036386935.1 Cytophagaceae bacterium
ACTTAATAAACTAACGGTATATCCTAGCTCTCCGTAAACACCAAATTTATCATTGAACATATAACGAGCGCCGGCAAATAATCCACTCACTATGCCACCATGCTTTTGCTCAAACTCACGACCGTAATAAAGGTTTTTATCATATCCAACAGGATAGGTAGTCTTTACCGAAGAAACGTTAAAACCTAACATTACTCCTCCGTAAAGATCCAAGCCTTTTACATCTAATACAAAGTGATAGGTTCCTCTTGCTGCAACTGTAAAATTTGTATACCTGTATTCAAAATCGTCCTTATAGAAAAAATTATTGCGGTAAGAATATCTATTGGCAGAAAATCCTACCAGTCCTCCAATGCCTATGTGGCCTACGCCAAGTTTATCAGTGATGCCATAGTCAAAATTTGCCTGCAATGGTGGGATTACCATATTATATCCAGAGCCAAGGTATCTGTCCCCTACTCCTAGTCCGAAGCTGAGCATTTTGGTCCCCTTTACGAATTCCTGTGAAAAAGCATTGAAAGAGAATACCGACAAAAGTGCAGTGATGGTAAATAATTGAAAAGTTTTCTTCATGATTAAGGTTTAAATGATTGTTTTGGCTGTTCGATTAAATAAAATTTGGGCGCAATATCCGCAAAACGGCTATTTTTTCCAATAGTGCCCATTTTTTGTTTGTAGACTGATCTCCCAGGACTGTTAGAAAAAACTCCTCTGTAAAAATAAATGGACACCAGTAAGGCTATACCAATTAATTAGTCTTTACCCCTACGATGGTAGCGATGTAAGGTTGCATTATCCGCCGAATATCGAAAGCTGGCCTATTTGTTCAATCAGAGCAATTTGGGGGATATAATACTTCTTTCCATTTTCCAGGTCTTTGCAAAGGGCACGACTTCTTTTGATTTCAAGCTTCTTAAAGATTCGCTTATTGAATTTGAAAGTATCTCCTAGGGCAAGGTCAGATAGATAGAGCTCTTTCGACTCTGCATCAAAAAGTCTTAAGGCTTTTAATAAAGCCGCATCCGTGCAAGACGAGGCCTTTGGGTTTTGAATATAGTTGCGCAAGGGATTGAAGATTTCCGCTGGAAAAACATCTTCCTTTAACAATGGGTCCATCAATACTTGAAATTCAAATTTCCATTCCTCTCCATGAGGCTTCACTTTCAGTCCATGGTTTACAGTGGTTCTGAGATGAGCTACTTCATGAAGGTAAGTAACCAAGAATGAATAGATATTAAGGTCCTCGTTGATTGTAATGGTATGGGACTTGTCAACAGTTGTATACCTATAATCTCCTAATTTAGTACTGCGCTTTCTGGTAATTATAAATTTAAATGGCTTGAAAAGCCAAGCCCTATAACAATAATCCACTGCCTGGGCAGGAACCCGAGACTTTAAAGAATGGTAGATTAAATGCTCCTGCTTCATATAGTAAATATAATCAAATGCGAGGAGCTGGAACGTATAAAAAATGGCGGTTTTTTAACCTAAACTTCTACAGATCCTCTAAAAACTTGTTTTGCAGGGCCCACGAGGTAAATATTTGTAAATTTTTCCCCTTCTTTTTTAAAAGAAACCTGTAAGTCACCTCCCAATGTTTTAATCTTTACGGGGCTTTGGGCTCCATTGAAGGAGCTAGCCAATGCTGCGGCTGTAACTCCAGTACCACATGAATATGTTTCATCCTCGACTCCCCTTTCAAACGTACGCACCCACAATGCATCACTAGTAGGCTCCACAAAATTTACATTGGTGCCTTCCTGTCTAAATCGATCGTTGTTTCTGATCGCGTAGCCTTCATTGTATACTGCAAAGTCTTTGATGTTCTCAACCGCCTTTACGTAGTGTGGTGAGCCGGTATTGAGGTAAAAGTCATTTCCTATCCGTTCTATCCCCGAAACATCTATCATTTTCAAATGGACCAATTCGTTCTCGATGAACGCGTCATGCTCTCCGTCGATCGCTCTAAAAGTTGTTTCTTTCTTTATGACTCCCATGTCCTTCGCGAACTGCACAATGCATCTTCCGCCGTTTCCACACATTGAGCTTTGGTTTCCATCTGAGTTGAAATAAACCATTTGAAAATCGAAACCAAGGCAGTCTTCTAACAATATGAGTCCATCTGCACCTATGCCGTATCGTCGATCGCACAACTTTTTGACAAGCTCGGTATCTTGCGAGTCAAACTCGGCAGTCCGGTTGTCTATAAGAATGAAATCGTTGCCAGTGCCTTGGTATTTGTAGAATTTTAATGTCATGGCTCGAAACTAGGGATGGGATATGAATAAAACAAAAAAGCCGGCGATTTTGGTCGCCGGCTTTTTTAAATACTTGAAAGAATTACTTTGCCGCTTTCGCCTTAGCAACTTTCCCTTGAGGGGCCTTTCTTGTTTTTGTATCGTCAGTTCTTTTGTTCTCCTTAATTTTAGCGCTTTTACCAGTTTTGTCTCTTAGGTAAAATAATCTAGCTCTTCTAACAGCTCCTTTTCTAACCATTTCTATTTTGTCGATAGATGGAGATAAAAGAGGGAAGATTCTTTCTACGGCAACGCCATTAGAAACTTTTCTTACAGTGAACGACTCACCATTTGTATTTGGGTTCTTTCTTTGTAAAACTACTCCTTGATATTGCTGAATTCTTTCTTTATTACCTTCTTTAATTTTTACGTGAACATTGATAGTATCACCAGATTTGAAGGGAACAATTCCGCTTACTTTCTCTCTATATTCAGTCTCAACAAATTTTATTAGATCGTTCATTGTAATGTGTGTTTTATCTACTCCGAAAAACGGACTGCAAATATAGAGAAATTTTATTTCTATTGTTGATATCTATAGAAAATATTTTTGTAGCCTTTATACCCAAATGACTACTTGATATCGAAAGGCCCACCGCCACTTGATTTCATATTTGGTAAAGCCTGCTTTTTGGATGATGTTTTCCAATTCTTCCTTTAGGAAACCTCTCTGTACTGACACCTTGGCGTCATTCTTTACCATGAAGGATTTTGAAAATATTGCAGTAATCCATTTGATAGAATGGTAAGCGAACCAATGCCTATGGAGGTCATTAATAATGATTCCAATAGAGGCCTGGTTGGATAGTTGTTTCAGAAAGTCTGTTAATGTTTGGTCGTCGAAATGATGGAAGAAAAGAGTGGACGCAACAACATCAAATTTCTGAGCTTTAAATTCTTCGGAAAAAATATTAATTGACTGAAATTCTATCTCCGGGTGGCTGGAGCAGTTTTTCTTGGCATATTCTATAATGTGGGGATTGGCATCTACCCCTATTAACCTTGACGCAATATTTTTCTTTCTTAGCCGGTTTGACATCAGCTTAAGAAGGTCGCCTCCACCACAGCCTAAATCGGCCAGAGTGATGTTCTTCTTGGAACTATCTTTCAATAGGATGTCTAAGGCATGGACAATGATGGAGTTGCCTCCCAACCATTTGTTAATTACATTTAACTCCTTCAATGTAGAATCAATGACATCCCCTTTGATATCAAGATCGTCCATGATCTCAATTTCCGTAGACCTTTGATCAAACATGTTTTTTGAGATTAACTTTGCTCAGGCTTTTCATTATTTTCCTTATTTAATAAAGAAAATTTGAAATTGATAAATAATAAAGAAATTTTTTTGTTAATTAAATCGTTTTTAAATGCAGCCCTTCGGCAGTTTTTACATTCACAAGAATAATCTCTTCGCATTCATGAAACTCACAACCATATTTAGTTTTATAGTCCTATTCAATTCCCTTGCTGTGATGGGGCAGCAGAACTTCGCCAATTTTCCTGTAAAGATAAATCCCAAGCAAGGGTATGCTGTAGTAGATAGCAGCGGCTCGGTCGGATATTTATTTGAAGGAAATAAGCAATATCAATTCACGATAGTGAATGCAGGCAAGCAGGTAGAAAGGACGACTATTGCACCTCGCCTTTCACAGAATAAGAAAGACGACCTCCATGGCGCAGCACTCAACGACAGCACCTTCACCGCTTATCTTATTAATAAGAAATCAGGATTAATTACATCCATTATTACCAATAGAAATACAGGCGCATTTAGGCAGCAGACCATCGGGCAACTTGGCAGGGGTGATCAATTTTTACGAGCCTTCCCTTACAGAGGAGAATTTTATTTTCTCACTGTACCAAGCCACTCCAACGTGTTGAAAGTACTGAAGTCATCAGATGGACAGAGGCTTATTGAGACAGCTTACCCGATCGAAATGACAACTTTCTACACCGCATTAAGCACGAACAACGAATTGCTGAATGAGGAAGCAGAGTCAGACGTTGGTATAGAGTTTATAAAACAAGGGTTGGAGAATAATATAAAATCCTCGTACTCTAAGAAGAAACTTTACTGCCAAGACGATAAAATCATTTTTACTTTTGACGAGGCACACCTCACGCATTTAGTGACTGTGGATCTGTCAAGCAAGAAGGCTGAGTATAAGAAATTAAATTTCACACTTGACAAAGGAAATAACTCTACTAGCAAACGAGGGAACTCCTTCGTCTATGACAATCACATATTCCGCACAACAATCAGTCCACAACAATTGAATATTTCTATTGTCAATATTGATTCTATGGCTTTGTCCAATACCTACAACATCTACCCTGAGGAAGAGATAAAAATCCTGAACGGGCCAATGCTGCAGGAAGGTGGTACAAATACCATGGCCATGGATGAAAGAGTCATAAAAAAGACTTCTCAGTATTTTAGCAAAGTACTTAACGGCAATATCGCCATTGCTGCTAACAAGTTGGATAGTGGCAGATACCAGGTAGAGGTTGGCTCTTATGAAGAGTTTGTGTCAAGAGGAGGCAGCGGTTTTGGAGGACCTACTGTATCTTTTGGCATGGGAATGGGAATGGGCGTAGGTTTTGGAAGTGGTATGGGCATGGGCTTTGGCTCGCCAATGGGTTCTCCTTTTGGGTTTGGCTCAGGTTATTATGGATACCCTGGCTATTATCCATTTAATAATTCTTACAACACGAGGCTAAGAATTGTTTCCTTTAAAACGCTTCTAAAAGAAGGTGAATTTAGCCACGCGAAAGGTGAATTGCCGAAGACTTTGAGGCAACAAATAAGTGATTATTTTGAAAAGAACTTTCGTAATTCGCCTCCAGAGTTGCATTTGATCACTCCGTATAGAGAGAATGCTGTATTGCTTGGTGCATACTCTTCCTCTAAAGACAACTTTTATATTGTAGAACTTACGAAGTAAGCATCTTTAATATTATCCTTTTTTGAGCCGCTAACCGTAATAGGTCTAGTGGCTTTTTTTATTATAAGGCCATAAGCTTCTTATAGTTGAGCCCAAACATATTGTTTACGCATAGGGTTATAATTCGACACCTTAAATCGAAAAATATGTTTTATCACGTAAAAGAATTACAATTCAATGCTCGTGTGTCTAAGCCTGATCCTAAGTTTGCTAACCTTTTGCTTGAGCAATTTGGTGGAGCCAACGGTGAGCTAAAAGCTGCCATGGATTATTTTATACAAGCGTTTGGTGCGAAGAACCCTTACCCTGACAAATATGATTTGCTCATGGATATTGCTACCGAAGAGTTTAGCCATTTGGAAATTGTAGGTGCTACGATACAAATGTTGCTATCAGGTGTAAATGGAGATATGAAAAAAGCTGCAGATGAGTCTGAAATAATGAAATTATTGGACGGCAAGGCTTCCAAAGAAAGCATTATACATGAGGCAATGGTAAATCCTCAGTTTTTAGGGCTTACAGCTGGGTGTCCCGTCTTGACTAATAGTGTTGGTGTACCTTGGACAGCAGCATATCTGAATGCTAACGGAGAAATGACAGTTGACTTGCGGTCTAATATGGCATCAGAAT
>DASVUU010000422.1:0-10640 GCA_036386935.1 Cytophagaceae bacterium
AATATCAAAATCAAATGTTACTTTTTTTTCTAAGGCTCCTTTGGAGAATATTGAAGCAAGTAACAAGGATTCTAAAGGTATCATTGTTGCAGGATCAATGACCTTTCTTTTTAAAATACCTATCAAATCTTTCCATTTCCCGTCATCATTGATGGAGGAGCATTTCAATGAGAATTATCTTGAAAGTGAGAAATACCCTTACGCCACGTACAAAGGTAAGATTGAAAAAGACTTTGACCTTAGTAAAGATGGCGTATATCTTGTGGATGCGGTTGGCGACCTCACTATGCATGGGGTCACAAAGTCTGCTCAATTCCCGTCTGTGATAACAGTTAAAAACGGTAAACCTACAATACAATCTAAATTTATTGTAAAGCTTAAAGATTACAACATTACCATCCCTTCAGTGGTGTTTAACAAAATTGCTGAGCAGGTGGAAGTGTCCATAGATGCAGCCTTCGATTCTATTAAATAATCGCTACACTAACTCGTGGAACTTGAGAAAGTGAAATCACTACCAATCCAGAATTAGATTAAATATAAACCAGGCTGCTCTAGCATTTCAAAAAAAGGTATCAACAAATTTTTACACTGCTCCCCAGTACGCTCTGCTGGCGGGCTATCTGTAATATTACTGTTTGTCTTATGAGGTAACCTTTATTTCGTCTGGACCAAACAAAAAGCCTACAAAATGTTTCTCTTTGGAATTAGTTCGATTTTTGGAAATGGGTTTTAAACCTGTTCCTAAATAAGCTATCTTAGTATTCCCGGCCAGCCCGAGAGAAAAATAAATATATTATAATGAAAATCTTAATTATTGAAGATGAAAAAGATCTGCGCGATTCAATGGTCACTTATCTCACTCAAGAAGGTTATTTATGTGAAGTGGCCTCCAATTTCGCTGCGGGCATCGACAAGATAGTTAATTATAAATACGATTGCCTAGTAGTAGATTTAATGCTTCCCAAGGGCAATGGCTTAGATTTAATCAGGGAAGTAAAAAAAATGAATCTAACTGGAGGAATAATAATAATATCGGCAAACGGCTCTCTTGAAAACAAAATCGCCGGCTTGGAAATTGGTTCCGACGACTACCTTACTAAGCCTTTTCATTTATCTGAGCTAAACGCGCGCATCAAGTCTATTATAAGACGTAGAAGCTTTGAAGGCAACACAGAGATCGTATTTAATGAAATAAAGATCCTACCTCAGTCTCGCGAAGTATATGCCAACGAAACCCTATTAAATCTCACAACAAAAGAATATGATCTGTTGATGTTTTTTATTTCTAACAAAGGTAAAGTGATTCCGAAAGACTCCTTGGTGGAGCATCTTTGGGGCGACGAGATGGACCAGGCGGATTCTTTTGATTTTATTTATACCCACATTAAAAACCTTAGAAAAAAGCTTATAAAAACCGGCTGCACTGACTACTTAGACACTGTCTATGGCATAGGCTATAAATTTCATTCTAAATAAGCAGCATTGAAACTAATTGAAAAAACTACCTACTACTACCTGGTATACTCCCTATTTATATTTTCTATCGGGACGATCCTGTTTTATTTCTTAATAAAAAAAGTTCTTAAAGACAGTATAGATGAAGCGCTGCATCAGGAGAAGATGCAAATAATTGAGAATTTAAAATACGAATTAAATTTTGAAGACCTTAGGCCAAGCGAGAATGTTGAGATCAAAGTCACAAATCTTAATAAGGTAATTCCTGACCGTTATCACACTATTGTTAGAAAGGACAGTCTCAACAATGACGTGCACTATAGAGAATTGACAAGCGTCTACTTCCACGACCGCAAATATTATAAAATCTACATCAGCCAATCTATGGCTGAGGCAGATGAGCTAGTCCAGGGAATCTTACCCGCTGAGATAATTCTATTTTTACTGTTACTGATCGGGGTATTGTTTATTAATAGACATATTTCGAATAAGCTCTGGGGGGTATTCTATGTCATGGTGGATAGACTAAAAAGTTATAATCTATCGAAAACAGGAATTATAAAAGCCATTCCTACAGACATTGATGAGTTTTCTGCCTTAAACGAAGGAATAGAAAAGATGACCAGTAAAATTTATAATGACTATTTAAACCAAAAGGAGTTCAATGAAAACTCATCGCATGAGCTGCAGACACCTTTGGCAATCATTAGAAACAAGCTAGAAATATTGATTCAGTCAAAAAATCTGGATGGTTCTGATATGGACGTTATAAAGTCTATTTTCGATGCAGTGAAGAGACTGAATCAATTAAATAAAGGACTTCTCCTACTGTCAAAGATCGACAACCTACAGTTTGATTCGGACTATAAACTAAATATAAATGAGGCGCTTTCCCACTGTATTTCCACCTATACTGATCAAATTAGGGATAAAGAAATAAAATTCACAAAGAAAATATCCGACAAGCCAGTGTCCGTTCAGGGTAACCAGGGCCTAGTAGAGGTGTTGTTTAATAATCTCATTTCAAACGCCATTAGACATAATTTCACCAACGGGAAAATAGAAATCACACTAGAGGATAGGGAATTCGTAATTTCCAATACAGGTCCTCAACTGCAAGGTTCCCCCACACTGATGTTTGAACGGTTTAAAAAACAATCAAAGTCAGAGTCCTCGCTCGGGCTTGGGCTTTCCATTGTAAAAAAAATATGTGATGTGTTGACGTATCAAATCAATTATAAATACGAAGGCGAGATCCATACAATATCCATAAGGTTCCCTGATAGGTAATACTGTATGCTGACGATTCATTGATACTTACACATTATTTGAGCTGAGATCCAATATTGACTATAATAGGCAATGGTACAACCATCCATTCAAACTACAATTAGGCCTTAAAGTAAACATCAAAGGTAGTCCCCTTCCCTACTTCGCTTTTTACCTTTATCCTTCCACCATTATTCTCAATCATTCTCTTTACTATATATAATCCGATCCCAGAACCCTCTACGTGGTCGTGAAGCCGCTTGAACATTCTGAACATCTGGGGAATCTTACTTTCTTCTACGCCAAGTCCATTGTCTTCAACCGTTAATATAATATAACCCTCCGAATTGGCAGTCCGTATGTTGATGATAGGATCCCTGTCGTGTGCCTTATACTTTATAGCATTGCTCACTAAATTGTATATGATACTTCTGAAATTTCTTTTAGAATAATGAATAATTTGGCAAGCGTTGAAATCCAAGTTGACCGTTGCCCTATTCAGTGCTATTTCAGTGGACAGGCCATCCTTTACGTCTTCTATGACTTTACAAACATCTATATCTACCTCATCCTCTGCAATATTCTTCTGCACCTTGGTTACATCAGCAAGTTCTTCAATCGTATTTTTAAAGCGATTGATAGAATGCTGTATCATTTGCATTATACTTACATAGTCTTCTCTATTTCTTATCTCCTCGGACAGTGTTTCAGGTAGCGCAGTGATCAAACCCTCAATGTTTGAAATAGGTGATTTCAGGTCATGAGATGCTGTGTAAATAAAGCTGTCAAGATCATTATTGGTCTTCCTTAGTTCTTCATTCTTATTACTTAGCTCATAGTTCATCACCTGCAATTGCTGCTTCGCTTTTCCAAGTCCTTCAATAGCTATTTTTTGTTCCTGAATGTCTGTATTTGTTCCAAACCACCTTACAATATTACCTTCGTGATCTTTGATTGGAACAGCACGCGTTAGGAACCAATGCCATGCTCCGTCGTGGCGTCTTAGCGGAAATTCCAGTTGCCATGGGTCGCCTTTTACCCACGCTTCTTTGACGAAATCTACTACCCTTTGAACGTGATTTTCATGATGGACTTTCTCCCAACCATAGCCTTTGACCAAATCAATGGTTGTTCCAGTATAGTCATACCATCGCTGGTTGTACCAAAATATAAATCCTTCACCGTCTGCCATCCATGCCAATTGAGATATATTATCCGCCATTGCTCTAAACTTTTCTTCGCTTTCTATTAAGGCTTGTTCGGCATGTTTTCGTTCGTGGATGTCGACGCCTATGCCCATCATACCGATGAAGCTTCCCTTCAGGTAACGAGGAATGCCTTTCCATAAAATCCATCGGTAGTTGCCGTCTTTCCCTTTTTGCCTAATTTCAAATGAATAAGGTTCTCTGTGCTTATATGCATAATCATATGTCTTCATGATGATATCACGATCATCAGGATGAGAAATGTCGACAGAAGTACGACCCATTGCTTGCTCTTCCGTCATGCCAGAGAAATCCAGCCATGTTTTATTTAAGAACTCAACATTAGCATTTGCCCCCGCTATAAATATGAATGCTGGCGCCTCATCTGCGATCGCACGAAATCTAGCCTCACTTTCTGAAAGAGTTTCTTCAAATTGTTTGCGCTCGTGAATATCTGTCGCAGTACCTATCCAACTTGTTATCCTTCCAGCCTCATTCTTCATAGGGATTATTCTCCCTAAATTCCACCTGTATAATCCATCCAATCTTCTGATTCGGTATTCTATTTCTAGACCGTTACCTGACTCCTTGCTTTTCTGAAAACCATCTGCCAGTTTAGCGACGTCGTCTGGAAAGATTGGTTTGAACCAATTTTTCTTTGTTTCCTCAGCAGGCATCCCTGTATAGTCTATCCATTGCTGATTGATGTAAAGTAATTTACCCTCGGCATCTGAGGTATATACAATCTGGGGCATTGCGTCAGCAAGAAATTTAAAATCATTTGCTTTTATTTCTAGTTCTGCCGTTCTCTCGTTTACCTTTTCCTCCAGGTGATTATTTAATTTTAATAGCTCTTTTTGCGTAGACTTCAGTCTCTCCTCTGCATTTTTCTTTTCTGTAATATCTATGGAAATACTTAAAGTCTCCGATACTGTGCCATCTGCCAGTCTTTTAAATACGGTGGTCTTTGTAAATAACCAACGCCAACCGCCTTTAGCATGCCTTACCCGCATTTCTGACTCTACAATCTCGCCATCCTCAGCATGCGCCAGGGCGTCGTTTCGCTCAGCCAGTTTAGGCAGATCCTCTGGGTGCACGATTTGAGAAATATCTTTTCCCATTGAAGAGAGTTCTTCTGCCTCATACTCAAGGATATTGACAAGTTCCTTGTTGGAGTATAAGCTTTTGAAGTTTATTCGGTCATACACCTGAATAACAATAGGGGAAGAATCAGCCACTTTTTTTATAAAGTGTTCTCGCTCTCGAAGTTGATCTTCGGACTGCTTCTTCCGTAGCGCTGTACCTAGTTGCGATGCGATGGATACTACAATATTCTTCTGTTGCTCGTCAACTTCTTCCGTCTCGAATTTATAAAATAGAATTGCTGCTAATATTATTCCATCTGACGTAATAGGGACCCCTAGACCCGTTTTAAGCTGTAATTTTTTGGCTGATTTATACCTCGAAAAATAGCGCTCGTTTTCGCCAAGTTGGTGGCTCCATTCTATCTTACCCTCGAATACTCTCCCAGGCATCCCCTCTCCTTTGGAAAGAATAAGATTCTCACTTTCATGTACCAGATCTAATAACCGCTCTTCAGATGCGTACCACACCGGTGCGAAAAAAATCTTATCCTTAGAACCGTCTGGCAGCCACGCTTCACCAAAATCCCAACCTAATTCCTGACACACTTTTTGGATTATTATCTTCAAGGCAGCATTAAAATCCGCTGCAGCGTTTATCGCCTCTGTTATTGCAGAAAGCATTTCCAGCTGCTTTATCTCCTTCTTTCTTTTTGTGACGTCCCTTATGATGCTCGTGAAAAAATATTGAGAATCTTCCTGCCAGCACGACAGCGATAATTCCATGGGAAACTCCGATCCGTTTTTTCTCAGTCCTTCAATCTCTACCGTGTGGCCAATAAGCTTAGGAATACCCGAACTGATAAATCTTGCCATTCCTTTATTATGCCCCTGTCTATGTCTTTCAGGCATAAGCATTGTTAGGTCCTTCCCTTCTAATTCGCTTTCCTCATACCCAAATATTCTTTCTGCACTTTTATTAAAAAAAATAATTTCATTTCCTTCGTTGATTATAATAATAGCATCTGTCGCTGTTTGCGCTACTGTATAGAATTTTTTTTCAAATACCTCAAGCTTATTTTTAAACTGGTTGATTTGAAAATCTTTATTATCGTTCTCCATTGATTGAGGTCGGTTACTCTTGATGCAAATTTAAATAAAACTTTTAGTCGTTAAAATCGAATCAGGAACCAGGATTCGTGATTGTAAAAATCCTATTTATGTATAATATCTTTTTTTAAAGCAAAAACGTAGGCAATTTTGCAATACTAAGAAAAAAATGGAATTTAGGATGCGGAAATTCATTTAAAATGAACCCATTATTATTCAAACTCAACAGTCCGCGCTTTGTTTAGGTATTTATTTGCTTAATGAGTTTGAAGGGACAAGGTTAACATTTAATGCAGGAATTTCTTTAATGTGTAAATAGTGATAAATTAGAAAGAATATAAGATCTCTTTCTTGAACCGACCTTTTATATAACGAAGAGAAGGAATTAGCTTAGATATTAACAAAAACCAAAAATTTGTGTATTTCTTAAAAACTACCTTGTCTCCCGCCCCGCTACTATATGTCTGCTGATCCAAACTCTCCTGGTGAGGGATTAAAGAATATTTCTAACGAAAATTTTCCTTCTGAAAATACCCATGAAAACCTGAAGCAAAGTGAAGAAAGGTACCGTCTGCTCGTCGAAGGTGTGAAAGACTACGCGATTATCATGCTTTCGCCAGAGGGTTATATTTACTCATGGAACGAAGGCGCAAGGCTTTTATACGGCTATGCGGACTCCGAAATCCTTGGAAAACATTTTTCTATTCTTTATACGGAGCAAGATCTTTCTAAAAGCAATCCTTCAGAGAAACTCAAAGAAGCGTTTAAAATAGGAAGGCTCGAAGACGAGGGCTGGCGTTTGAGCAGAGACGGACATATATTTTTTGCCACGGTAGTTATTACTCCGGTTTTTAACATGGAAGGTCGCCTAATTGGGTATTCTAAAATAACCCGTGACCTGACTGAGAGAAAAATGGCTGAGGAGAAATTGCGAAGGAGCGAAGAAAGACATCGCTTACTGATAGAAGGTGTTAAAGATTATGCAATCTTCATGCTTTCCCCTGACGGATACATTCAATCTTGGAACGAAGGTGCTCGAAGAATGAAGGGGTATGAAGAAAACGAAATTCTTGGAAAACACTTTTCCATTTTTTATCCAAAAGATCTGTTAGACAAAGGATTTCCTGATTTTGAATTGGAAGAGACGAAACGGTTTGGACGTTTTGAACACGAAGGAATACGCGTCAGGAAAGGTGGATCAACTTTTTATGCAAACGTTATCATCTCCTCCATGTATAATAGTCACGGAGACCTGATTGGGTTTTCGAAGATCACAAGGGATTTAACAGAACGTAAAGAAGCGGAAACGAAGCTGTCAGCTATGAACTCTAACCTAGAAATTATGGTCAAATCTAGGACAGAAGAACTTTCTTCCTCACTGAGCGAGTTGAGGCGAATAAATTCCGAGCTAGATAATTTCATATATACGGCGTCACACGATCTAAAGGCACCCGTTATGAATATCGAGGGGCTTGTAACCACACTGAAAGAAATGCTGCTTGACTATAATTTCATCAATACTGATGTAGATAACTTGCTACGGATGATAGATAGCTCATTGCAAAAATTTCAAAGGACCATTACTGACTTGAGTTCAGTCAGTGAGATCCAGAAAATCGATAGAGATGATAAAATTGAGATAAACTTGCCTGAACTCATTGAAGATATCAAAGGCAGTATTCCTCACCTTATTAAAGAGGCTGGCGCCCACATTAATGTACATGCAGAAAATATAATAGGCTTACGATACACCAGTATTCATATAAGAAGTATTATATATAATTTGCTAACCAATGCAATTAAATACAGGTCTCCAGACCGACCGTTAGTTATCGATATTAGCTCCTATACGATAGATTCATTTTGGATTTTGGAGATGAGGGATAATGGACTCGGGATAAAAGACGAAAATAAAAATAAGATTTTTGAAATGTTTAAAAGACTTCATACACATGTGGAGGGCTCAGGAATCGGCTTGTACATTGTAAAAAGAATTGTAGACAATGTTGGCGGTAAAATTGAGCTCACCAGCGAACCAAATAAAGGAACAAATTTTAAGGTATTTTTGCCTAGGTAACCGCTTCTCTAGCGAAAACACCATACGAATGTAAGGTTCGAAACATTTCTTATAAGATATAAACATTATTGCATCTGGAAAACATCTTGGAGTAGTAGTAAATGTTTTGAATGATTAGGACAGATAAGCTTGCCGCTCATCCTCTATTCTCAGCCATGAATCAGGAGCTCTTAACAGAATCATGTATACCATATGTAAGTGGCTTAAACCAAATGTCTCAGCTTGAACGGATTCGTTGTGATTTTTTAGTAGAATATTAGTACATTGTTTATAAAACAGTATGTTCAATGGTAGATGCCTTTGAATAATAGATCGATCAGTAAAGTAGCAGGTCAATGTTTCTGTTTTTCTTAATTCACTCAAGCTTGCTTAAATCACCCCATGTCTAAAAAAAGGATTGCCTTGTTCTCGACCTTCCTTCTAGCTTTTGTTATTCTAGTCTCACTTTACCTATGCAATAATGCAGTCGAAAATGCTGCGGCTCGGAGATTATATTCAGAAACAAATGACCTCCCCTATCACAAAGTCGGCCTGCTGTTGGGAACCTCCAAATTCCTGCGAGGTGGCTCACCAATCCATATTATACATATCGCATAGGCAGCAGCTAAGTTGATGAGAGCAGGTAAAATCAAGTACATCGTCATAAGTGGTGACAATAGCCGGAAAGACTATAATGAACCTGAGCTTATGCGAAGTGACCTTATCAAAGGAGGTATCGACTCCACCTTGTTATATCTTGACTATGCTGGTTTTAGAACTTTCGACTCAATGGTGCGCTTTAGAGAGATATTTTCACAAAATTAGGTAACCGTCATCTCACAGCGATTTCATAATGAAAGAGCTCTTTTCATTGCATCAAAAGAGGGAATAGATGCGGTTGGTTTCAATGCGAAAGACGTGGGCAAAAATTTGGCTTTCGGGTTCAAATGCGAGAAAAGCTGGCAAGGGTGAAGGTGTTCTTAGATTATCTATTTGTTAGAGACCCTAAATTTTTGGGGGAAAAGGTCTTGATACCGGATTACCAAATGTTTAAATAGAGATATTCGTGAAGGGGTCTAACTACCCTTCATTTGTTAATTTAACTTAAAAGGTCTATATAAATGACAAAGATATTTGACCCACCTATTTCATCCCGTGCCACCGAGGAGCTTATATCAATCAAGCATAGCACAACCGACCTATGGCAGCAAGAGGCCATAGATCAAGCTAAGAATGAATTAAAACTAAGAAAGGTAACGGTCAAACAGGAGCAAGAAATATTAAAGGAATGGCAAGCTGTAATAGAATCTATTGCCATAGAAGAAGAAGAAAGACTAAAAGAAAACGACCGAAAAGAATATCAGACACTGGAGATGCTAGAAATATTATTTGCTGCCCCTTTTATTTTAGCAGGTAAATGGAAGGCCGGCATGAGCCTACTTGAGTTACGAAAAGATAATTATAAAAAGAAATTTGACGAACGACTTATCCTACTTATTTGTGGAATCATAGGCTGGGCCCTTTTCATAACGATATTCGTAGTTTAATAATAAATATGGAAACCTTAAACCAGGACAGTGATATCATGAATTCAGACCTCATCTCCTATTACAAAAACAGAGCAAGCGAGTACGAAAAAATCTACTCGAAACCAGAGCGACAGGAGGAACTCTTAATGATTGAAAAAGAATTGGAAGACATTTTTCAGGACAAAGAAGTGCTCGAAGTAGCGTGTGGCACTGGATATTGGACGCAAAAAATCGCTTCATCCGCATCATCCATTATCGCTACAGATATAAATGAAGCAGTGATTGATGTTGCAAAGTCTAAGGATTATGCTCCCGCAACTGTTGACTCGGATCAACCCCTTTATCAGCCTGCGAAGTAGAAAAGCATCTGGATGAAATATTCTTAAAATTAGACCTTGATGATCTTCGGCGGAATTTTTATAGTGAGCTTGCATACCCTTAAAATGGGTTTCCGATGACACAAATGATTTAATTAGCTTACCCGCAGCAACTACAAGACATCTAATATTCTAACGGTTTGACTATGATAAGTCTTTACATGCAAACTTCAAAATACGATTCAAAGACTTCGTACATCCAAGGCTCAGTCTCAATGTGATAACAGACGATGTTTAATCAACTTCTTCGCTTGGCATCCCTGCACATTGTATATCCTTACTTGAATCAAGGAACAAGCATTAGTCTCTTGCATTACCGTATTTTTGTCTCAAATCCTTATCTAAATTATTCAGGACGTATTCATGTTCTTGTTCTATGCCCAATCTCTCCAAAGGAGCCCAATAAAACCTTGGCTCCAAGACGGATGTATAGGTTGTAATGCGCGTCATCCGACATTTTTTGGTTTCAACTTTATCAAACACGTAGATCGCTTCCTTAAATCCTAACCAATTGCGCCCTACCAGCTCATAATCTAAAACATCCATTCTTAAAA
>DASVUU010000423.1:0-10381 GCA_036386935.1 Cytophagaceae bacterium
TCTAGAAATGGGTGCAAAGGTTACTACTATTGAAACCATCAAGGCTCTCTTTGAGAAAACTAGAAAAGTGTTACCTCAATTCGGCTATCAGGCCACTTTCATTTTAGGAGATGGGACTTTAGGCGCCGCTCACTCCGCTCCTTTTCATAAGATAATAGTTACCGCAGGCGCTCCTAGCGTTCCAAATGCTTTAGTAGACCAATTGGCTGTTGGCGGAATTATGGTAATACCCGTTGGAGATGAAAAAAATCAAACTATGATTAAAATAACTAAAGACGCAGGTGGGACAGTTCAAAAAGAAAGCCTCGAGATGTTTCGATTTGTTCCTCTTAAGGGAAAGCAAGGGTGGGCATCTGGCTCCTAGTAAGATTCAACGTTTAAATTAACACGTGGACCAATAATTATACAATGAAAAAAAGTAAAATCCCTTCCGACTCGTTGGTTGTAATGACTGAAATGGTACTTCCTAACGACACCAATACATTAAATAATCTGATGGGGGGAAGAATGATGCATATGATGGATATCGCCTCAGCAATATCTGCTCAGAAGCATTCTAACCGAATTGTTGTTACTGCCTCTGTAGATAATGTCTCGTTCAAAAGTGCCATCAAGTTAGGAAACGTAGTGACATTGCAAGCTAAAGTGACACGGGCATTTAATTCTTCAATGGAAGTTCATATAGAGGTTTGGTCAGAAGATATACCAAGTAGTCAAAAGATAAAAAGCAATGAGGCCTTTTTTACTTTTGTAGCCGTAGATCAGCTAGGAAACCCTATAGATGTGCCCGAAGTTATCCCTCAGACGCAAGAGGAAAAGGATTTGTATGAAAGTGCTTTAAGAAGAAGGCAATTGAGGTTAGTTCTTGCAGGAAGAATGAAAGCTGAAGAAGCAACAGAGCTGAAGTCGCTCTTTACTGCGAAATAAAAAGGGTAAGAAAATTCTTACCCCATGTATTTGCTGAGGAGATGTTATGCTCGTATCACTTTTAAAAGAAATGCAACCACTGCAAGTACTAGTAAAATGTGGATAATTCCACCTACTTGACTACCAAACCCTAAAAATCCTATAAGCCATAAAATCACTAAAACTACCGCGATGATGTAAAGTAAACTTCCCATGATTAAAATATTTGTTTTTTGAAAATTGTTAATATTATGTATTAACTGCAAAAATCATGTTATTGTTAAGGTCGATTAAAATAACTATTTCCTATTGCCACTTAAAAAGGCTCGTGCCACAAAACGAAAGTGGAAGTCTAATCGATAAGAGTGTATAAATAATTATATTCGTAAGAAAAAATTAAAAAAGATGTCATTTCAGAGTACCAGCTTTTTATCACTGTTGTTTAATGAGGGTGTTTATATAATTCCCGAAATGATTAGTGTAATTGACATTGAGAAACCTTTGTCTAAAGCAGAGAAACAAAACGCACTTGAACCTGTCAAGACGGCCCCGTCCACGGAACCGATTCCGTCTATTGGAAATAATAAAAAAAGAATATTAATAATTACCCACCATTTGAAAAGCTCTTTGGGAGGAAGCGAAAAAGATTTCCTAATAAAAATATTAGGTGCTCTTAAACTGTCTTTGGAGGATGTAGCTATTATAAATAGCGACAATCTCAACTTTGAAGACCTAATAAAAACGTTTACTCCTTCGTTTATGCTGGCGTTTACAAATGCCAATAATATCGGTTTTTTGAACGATAATAAATACTACTTTTCAACTGTGAAGTCTATTCAACTATTGCGGGCGGATGAGTTGTCTTCAATAGAAAATGACAAGTCCAAGAAAACATTATTATGGAACGCCCTGAAAGATGTATTAGTGGGGATATGAAATTCCTAAAAAATTGTAAAGCTTTTCGTAAATAATAATTAGTTAAGATATGTGTGGAAGATATTCATTGGTCAAATCTGAGGAGGAGATCTGTAAAAGATATAATTTGAAGCAGACTGTTGCCTTCCAACCGCGGTATAACGTCGCACCCGGTCAGTTTATGCCTGTTATAACTAATAGCAATCCCGGTGAGCTATCCATTTTTCGCTGGGGATTGGTGCCAAATTGGGCTGATGCAGAGAACATAGGTCTCAACCAATTCAATGCCAAGGTAGAAACCATTTTAACAAAGGCACAATTTAAGCAAAACGTCAAAACAAATCGATGCCTAGTCGTTGCTGATGGATTCTATGAATGGAAAAGAGTAGGTAAGAATAAAGTCCCCTATCGCATCACAATGACCTCAGATAAAATATTTGCTATGGCGGGTATTTGGGATAGTTGGGAAAATAAAAAAGGAGAAATATTAAATACCTTTGCAATAATAACTACCAGTGCAAATGAGGCAGCGAGAGAAATCTACGAAAGAATGCCGGTAATACTAAACGAAGAATCCTCGAAATTATGGATTTCTCAGGATCTTTCGGAACAAGAACTGGGAAAGTTACTTCTCCCCTCTCCTTCTAAAGAAATAAGCTACTATAAGTCCCATCGAGCAATAAACAATGCTTCGCTCGATGACCCCGACTGTATAAAACCCGCGCCTGCGCTATACCCGGGAGAAACTTATAGCTTATTTGATTTTTAAACTTGTTTGTGTCTGTGAATCCGGCTATCAATTAGGCTCGTCGCTTCCTTCGTATTACCTAATTTCATATGACACTGTATAAATGTGTCTTGACCTAACCTCTGTGCGTTGGTTCTATAATCAGATTTTGGGAACATATAGAAGAATTAGCTTAGCATGGGTCTAATCTAAGCAAAAATCACTTTATTGTACATATATGAAAAGGCTCTAAATGGACAAGCGTGCTTCAAAAATAATTTTAATTATTTTTGACCGTTCAAGGAATAAAAGTCCGATTTTATATTACTATGGTGAGTGAGTTTGAGCAAACGAAACCTATTTAAACAAAAGAACCTTGAAGTTATTGTTTCAAGGTTCTTTTTTTGTCCATAAAATCTACTTATTCAACATAACTTTTTGAGTAAAAATCTCATTATTGGAGACCATTTTCACCCAGTATATTCCCGCGGGTTGGTCAGAAAGATCAAGCTCCAACGTGCCATTTTTAAGTAGCCCTTGATCAACATCAAATACTTTATTTCCTAAAGTATTGAAAATTGAGACAGATAAGCTTTCGCTATTTTCAATGTTTAATTTTAAAGTCAATTTGTCCTTGGTTGGATTTGGAAAGATTGTCATAGCATCGGCTGCTTGAGCATCACTAGGGCTTTCTACGTCTCCCACTCTATGTGCAGAATTATCGAATCCACAATCACCCGCTATCTGTTGTATATTGATAGGTTCAGAGCAACTTAAATCGGGTCGTCTGTTCTCGATATAGGCTTCAAATATTGCGCCCAAGGGGACCTCAAAGTAATTATTTTGATCGCCCACTGAGTTGTTCTCTATATCAGAAGTGGCAAGATCAATTCCGCCACTTGATTTGAATGCTCTATTAGCATTAGATGGAATAGAAATCTTACCGTTAGTAAAAAGTCTATAATTAGCAGAATAATCACTCTTCGGACTTGATTTAAGCTCTAAATCAGATTGCATGGAGACCATTGCGCGGGTTCCAAAAGGTGGTATATTCAACACGCCATTTCGCGGACCTTTATTATCATGAACTAAAGTTTTATTGAATTCAATTCTTGGTACATAATAGTTCTGTACAATTATTGGATCCTTATCGCCCGCGCCAGGCTTTCTTAATATTGCTCTAAATACCACATAGACTTTACATGCGGTGTAAACCGAAAATGAAGCTTTGTTAAAGCATGATATGTCTACCCATGGTGTTTGAACTCTGTGGATTTTCTTCTTTGGATCTACATAATTAATCTCGGTGATGCCTGATTCTAGGTCCGCCAACATATGATTTATATACCCAGCCGCGTTACGGTTTACGAAATAGGGGCTATTATGAGGCTTGAATAGGTCCGCACTGTTTACTTCTGCTACCAATGCTGCTTTCGCCGAAACAAGCTCCAAACCTGCGCTATTATTTAAAAAAGCTTCGATGTTAAAATTAGATTTGTAAACGGTATAAGGGTCATATTCGTCCTCCCAAACAACACCGCCTGACACCCATTTATTAACTTCGAAAACTCTCCGCTGACTTGTACAGTAATCTAATACAGGGGTATTTGCTATATTTATGACTCCCAGAGGACAATTATAGTATGGTTTGTTCTCGGCTCCGTTATGACTGCTGCCCGGTAATTGAAAAGATATATTTGCGAGATCAAAGGCTGTTATAGCTCCCTGAGCCTGTCCACTTGCTGGCACACTTGCTCTTACTGAAGAGGAAGAAAATAAGCCGGTAATCGCGCCAACCATTTTTAATATCGGTGCACCTACGCCAGTTAAACTTGCAACACTTGTTACGGCGAAGGAAAAGGCTGTTTTTTCTTGTAAAAATCCGTCAACCTTATTAAATAAATCTTTAATAACACCACTTCTATCCTTATACTCATTTAAAGCTTCAGCGCCAGTATGTATCTTATTTTTAAAATCAGACATTCCACTACTAAATTCCATAATTGACTTGCCAACTGCGCTTATCTTAGATAAGGGCTTGTCGCTGTTAGAGACAGGCGTGATATCTGTGGTCGTCCCTGAGAAGCTAAAACCGTCAATTAAAGAAGTTCCATCCAAAGTAACCGTTGACCCTTGTCTCTCTATACCTAATACTCTAATCTGAAGGTTCTTGCCTCCGTACTTTTCATGGGCATAATACGGATCAAAAACAGTCTGAAGTTCACCTACTGCCCAAGAATTAACGGAAGCAGCATCGGATACATAAACGGCAATCTCATTCTTAACCTCAACACTTTGATCTCTATAAACATCTGGCGCCTTTAGGATGGTTTGAGATCCTGTAGTTACAGGAGAAGCTACTGATTCTGAATTGAATACAAATGCAACCCCAGTTAGAAATTGAGTACCATCATTATTAATATACACGAAACATCGCAAGAGTCCGGAATATTTATTGTAAAGGATGAAATAAGGGAAGGGCCTGTCTTCTGCGCATCCAAAATTTCTAGCTATTAGCACCCAGCCTTTATCTTTAGTATAATCCTTATCGTTGTCGTTTACAATTGATCTCAACTTTGGACTATCCGGATTGTAAAATGGAGAACCCATCAAAATATTTCCACATTTAGGTACAAAAGCAGTCCATGCCTCATCATATAAATTGTGTTGAAAGGGAAGTTCCCAATCCCAGTTTTGTTGTTGGTAAGTTTCTAGCTTAGTTTCGCCACTTCTGCAAAAGTGGTTTGGCCTCCGGATTTCCTCGCATGGTTGTCCAAATGATTCAAGACAATGGAGTGACGCTAATATATATAGAACTAAATAAATGCATTTCTTCATAATCCTTTCAACTATTTAGAACCTTTATTAACAGTTTTCTCAAGAGCTTCATACTTTTTGTTCAGCTCAATTGTATGCAGCGTTAGCTCCTCTATTTTTTCTAATAGTTTCGCGTTCATCTCTAATACATCCATGCCGTTCTTTACCATTTCGTCTCCAGATGGGATGCCGGGTAGGTGTTTATTTTTGTTTACAAACCTCTCAACTTCGCTTAAACTTAATCTTTTGTAATTTTTGTCAAATACATAGTCTGCCCAATTGGAAGAGTTGCCTACAGCTACCTTAAGTCTCTCCGTTAGAATCCCTTTTTCCACGAAAAGTGAATATGAACTGCTTGAAATATTTAAGCTATTATCTTCATCTCCAATCACCACTTTACCGTTAGTCATTTTCATTGTTTCTTTCATATTCTGCCTCTGCCCAGCACCGCTGCCGTTAGTGAAAAACCTCAGACCTCCTTCATATACGCCGCCGTCAAATGATTTGATAACCGCTGGGCGCCATTCATTTGCTGATCCCATAGCATCGCTCCAGAACTCTAAACCAGAACTTCCAAAATCGCCATTAAACGGAGCAGATTGCAATCTTATCACAGCTTCCTTATCTCGCGAATAAAGGTGGACAAAATTATTTGGAAGGGCTGTACCTAATCCAAAAGATCCCGCCCTTGTCGAGGTAAACAGTGCACCTCCGTTTATTTTAAAGTCGCCTTTCACATCAATAAAAACGCTGCGATATATGCTTTTTTCAGGAATAGCAAATGTTAGCATGGACTGGGCGGCTATACCGCCAGATCGCAATTCCAAGTTGCTTTGACCCGTTGCGGAAGAAATGAACGTATAGACATTTGAATTAGCATGAACATGAAATTTAGCATCTGGCGTAAGTGTGCCTATTCCTACGTTCCCTGTCGCAGGAAATGTATTTTGGGCAGATACAATAGCTGGAGCTGCCAGCAAAGCATAGGCGATTAATGACACAGACGTCTTTTTGTAGATTATTCTTAGGTACCTCCTCATAGTTTTTTGTTTGTAGGGTTTTAAATAAATTTATGTGTATATAAATTACTATCTACAATAGGTTAAAACGGTTGCCGCTAAATCCAAATAAAACTAAAAAAGTACTAATTGGGTGGTTTTCAATTGATATTAAATTATCTTTAGATTCAATGAAAAAGACAAATAAACATCTATCATGCTTTCAACCCCCCAATCTAAATCATTTGTTCTCTTTGTAGTGTTCTCTTTCTTGATCTGCTATAATTCATTTACCCAAAAAGTAAGTAAAGATTTAGAAGTGGCTAACGCATACTTTGAAATAGGAGAATATGCAAAGGCCCGGGAGTATTATCTTATATCGTATGGCCAATCGCACAGCCCAACTGTCGCCAAAAACATTGCAAAATGTAATTATATTATCCGTGACTATCTAGAAGCGGAAGTTTGGTTTAATAAAATTTACAGGTCAAAAGATTTCACTTCTTTAGACCTAAAAGACTTCTGTGATGTGCTAAAAATGAATGGAAAATATAACCTAGCAAAAACTGTAGCTAAAAATCTTATTGAAACTAATGAATATAAAGAACTTGGAGAAGCTCTAGTTTCTTCCTGCGATTCAGCATTAAACTGGATACAGTCCGACAACGAATATAAGGTCAGCCCATTGAAAAAAATAAATACAGAATATTCTGAAATAGCCCCTACTTTTTATAAGGACGGCATTGTCTTTTGCACAACACGCGAAAAGAATTTAATAAAAAAGAAAACAGGCTTCAGTGATGAACCCTTTTACAACCTTTACTTTGCATGGAGTGATTCAAATAAAGTGTGGCGCAGTGGTACTTTTTCTATCTTTCTAAATACTACTGACCATGAAGGGCCAGTTACTTTTAATAAAAATCATGACAATATATATCTTACCCGATGCAGGGGCGGCCAGTCAAAATTAGATAGTTTAAAAACTAATCATTTGAAATTATACAAGGCCTATAAGCAAGGAATTGGATGGTCTAAACCGGAGCAGTTCATGATCAACGATAGCATCTATTCCTTTGGACACCCCTCAATCTCCGATGACGAAAAAATCTTCTTTTTTGCCTCCAATATGGCCGGTGGATACGGCGGTACTGATATCTATGCCTGTTTCAAGATCGATAGTACAAAATGGAGTCTTCCTATTAATCTAGGCCCGAATATAAATTCGGAATACAACGAATTATTTCCGTTTATCCACAATGAGGGTAAACTATATTTTTCTTCTGACACCCCTCTCGGAGTCGGAGGTTATGACATATATCACTCTGCCATCGTAGATGGCGAATGGCAAACGCCTGTAAATATGAAGTTTCCAATCAATTCGTCGCAGGATGACTATTCTTATATTTTAGATGAAAAAAAATCAAAGGGATTTCTGTCTTCAAATCGAAAAGGAGGTAAAGGCAAGGAAGACTTGTATTTGATTCAATTGAAAGAAATGAAATAAGGCTCTACATTGCCTCAGCTAACATACAGTAACCGTCATACCCCTCCGATTTACTTTGTGGGAAGAAATAATTGTCTCGCACTGTCCTTCAGCTTATCCGAATTGTGCTGCGAATATTTTTCCAGATTATTTTTGAAATCCTGTGGGACTTTATTAACGGGCTCCTTTACCTGAATTGAGTCTGACGAGGGGATTGAATCTAACGGTATATCGTTATTTTGACTTACATTAACACTTTCTTTTTCTATGGGTGTATTAGTCCTACTAGGTTTAGGTCTATCTTTCTTTTTTTCTAAAGGTATTTCGAAATAAGGATTGATTTCCGAGCTCTTAGGCAGTATTTCTTTTGGCACAGATGTTGCTTCCTGCCCTGTAGCATTCAACTTATCTTTTTTGATTTCATTGACGTGAATCTTTTTATGTAACGTTAGTTGCTCTCCATGAAGATTCCATATCCAGAATATCAATGTTAGGTTTAGCATGACACTTAAAAATAACGTCGCCTTGTATTTATCTACAAAGAGGTTTTTTAGCTTTGAATACGGCGATTGCGCTGTGCCAAGCGAAGTATTTATTCTATCGAATGCATAAGGCAGAGGTTCAATTGTATAGTGATTGAACTTCCTCTTATAGAATTCCTCTAGATCATCATTATTAGAATAATCTGTACTCATTGATTCTGTTGTATTTGTTATGTATTTGTACCAACATTTCTTTAGCTTTCGACAACTGCGATTTCGACGTTCCTTCAGAAATATTAAGCATACTACTTATCTCTTTATGTGAATACCCTTCTATTACGTACAAATTAAATATTGTTTTCTTTCCCATAGGAAGTTCATCAATAAATTTTAAAAGATCTTCAGCCTCCAAGCCATCATCTAAGGCCACCTGCGTGATCTCCTGCTCTTTCACGTCTTCAAGTTGCAATTGCTTTTCTTTAATATTTTTCCTAACACTTTTCAATGCCGCATTTACCGCAACGGTATAAATCCATCCATCAAAATTACCTTTTAATACGTCAAACGTTTTTAACCCTCTAAATATATCGACAAAGGCATCCTGAAATATATCATCGGCTTCATACTTCGAATAAGTGTATCGCCTACAAATACTCATTATTTTGGGCGCAAACATTTCATAAAGCTTACGTCGAGCTTTCTCATCGTTCTTCAGGCAACCGTTAATTATATGTAATAACTCTATTTCAGCTAACTGCACATTTAAAGTTTATAAATATTACTGAAAATAATTTTACTTTCCTTCAAAGAGTCAAAGCAACCATATTTTTTTTAACTTTACTATTAGTCTATTCTATCCCGTGATTAAGATCAATAAACTGCTGCCCCTGCTTGTAGCGCTCGCTTGCAATCATCCATTAATGGCCCAGCAAGATCCACTTGTTTCTGTTAATCAAGAGAACTTAATATACTATATGCCAGGATCGATCGGAAGGTTGCCGTACTTAGTAACTAATATTCTCTATCGGCGTCAATGGGGACAATTTCAAGAAACGCCTAGCCTTCAAATAGCGAACATTCAAATGCCATTTAATTATAAGAGAATGGCTATTGGGATGCAGTTCCTACAAGAGTCCTACCCAGGTTTCAATAACAAATCTATAAAATTAATTTATGCCTATAAAATAAGATTTGCCAAAGGCAGGCTGGTTGGAGGTTTGGAAGGGGGGATTGCACAGTCGAGTTATTCGCTTGCAGGTTTGCTGATCAAAGATGACGAAGACGATCTTTTGTTTCAGCAAAATTATCGGCTTGCTCCCGATGTAGGGCTTGGACTATTCTATTATGATTCAAAATTTGAGCTAGGAGGCTCAATAAAGCACATTAATCGCCCCCGCTTGGACGAGAACGCTCCATATTCTAACATAAAGGCACACTATTATGCTTACGCCTCTCGTAAATTTATCCTCAGTAATAATTACAATTTAAGACCGTATGCATTACTTAGATATCCCGGAGGCAATAAACTTACCGCAGATTTGTCGATAGAATTAGGATTTAAGGAGTACTTTAACATTAGTATGGGCATTAGAAGTCAGAAACAGCTGGTTTTTCAGACAAGTGTTAGCCTGGATAGAGTTGTAAATAGCTCTCAGGTCCACTACAATTTGAATTATAGTTATGATTTTGCAACTTACTCGAACACGCATCTATCTAGCAATGAGTTAATGTTGACTATTAAATTTCAAAAAAGACCCGACCCTTCCAGAATAAGAAAAAGAAATAGAATTTCTTCCCCTTTATTATTTTAATGTATGTCGAAATCAATGACCTTTAGGAATGTTTTAACTTACCTAGGATTGATTATGTCAGTTCTTCTTTACACCAATACCTGTGCCATTGCGCAGTGGGAAAGTGTTGGAGGGCCTAATGGAGGACGAGTTGACCTACTCACTCATTTTGAGGGCAGGCTATATTGCGCGAACAAATTTGGTACTGGTTACTTTGTTGCGGATACTTCCACAATGCTATGGTCACCATCAACAAGCCTTCA
>DASVUU010000424.1:0-5851 GCA_036386935.1 Cytophagaceae bacterium
ACATTTTAATGAAGGACTTGACTTTAGCCCGGGTAAGAGATGGACTCAACGGTTTGAATAGATAATCGACGGCTCCCTTCTCATAACCCTCTAGCACGTATTGTGCTTCATGGTTTAGAGCAGTGACAAATATTATTGGAATATTTTTCGTTCGGTTATTTTGTTTCAGCAGTTTCGCAACCTCGTAGCCATCCATCTCCGGCATTTGCACATCCAGGAGTATCAGGGCAATTTCACTATTCAAGACTATCTTTAACGCCTCATAGCCCGACTCGGCTTTGATGAAGTTTATTTCTTCTTCATCCTCCAGCAGCTTCTCCAAGGCAAAAAGGTTCTCCTTTTTGTCATCGACTAGCAAAACATTCACCGGAAGAGATTTAAAACTGTTTCTGCTCATAGCTGGTATATATTAGGTAACTCACGGGGTCTAAGTATGTTTTAAATTTTTTAAATACTTGTTAAAGAGTAAATTATAATCTTTGCTGCAGTGTTTGGAATACAGCTAATGGATGGGGCCGTAACGTAGCTTTGACGTGTTTAATTTGCTTCTAAAAGGATATATGAATCCGAGAAGGGCAGGAGGCTTTGAGTATGAAATTCTAGATGAGCGACCTTTCAAATAGCCCGAAGGTGCAGGATGAAGTGGTGGCAAGCTAAATGAGATATGCTTTTTTAAGAGGGGAGATGTCTCTGGATTTAAAAACTTCAAAAGTACTTTTTAACTGCTTCAATTGTCATTTTGCAACTTTTCTCTTAGACATTTTTCCATGGTGGAAAGTAATTTGTCTATATCCAAGGGTTTTGAAAGATAGTCGTCTGCACCTGCTGCAAGGCCCTCGTTGATGTCGCTGGTCATTGCTTTTGCGGAGACCATTATTATCGGCAGGTATTTATGTTTCGGATGCTCTCTAAGTTGTTTAGTTGCCTCTAATCCATTAAGGACAGGCATCATTACATCCATCAATACAATGTCAATATCGCTGTTGCAATCCACCTTTTCGAGCGCCTCTTTACCATCTCCTGCGCTTATCACCTTCATACCATATCCTTCTAGAATGTTGTACAAAGAATAGATGTTTCGTATATCATCATCTACCAGTAGCACTTTTTTGCGTTTCAAATAGGTATGCAAAGCTTTCTTTGGAAGCTCCTTCTTTATGAAAGTCTCTTTAGGTTCTTTTTTAATAGGCAATGGTTCCATTAAGCTTTCTTGCAGCGACAGGCCCTTTGTTTTAGTCTGTGGCAAATCAGCAGGGAGATAGAGAGTGAATGTGCTTCCTCTATCTTCAAGGCTTTCCAGTTTTATTTCGCCTCCCAGCATTAATGCGAGTTCACGGCTGATGGAGAGCCCTAGGCCTGTTCCACCATATTTCCGAGAAATAGAGGAATCTCCCTGTCTAAATGCCTCGAATATTATCTTCTGCTTTTCCTCTGAGATGCCAATGCCATTGTCAATTATTGAAAAGGACACTACATTTTTTGCTTCTTTAAGACTGTCACTGTTAAACCTGACTTTTCTATTTACTGATTGTATTTTCAAACAAATTTGCCCGTCTTTCTGTGTAAATTTGAAGGCGTTAGATATCAAATTCTTTAGTATTTGGTCTAGTCTAAACTTGTCAGTGTTGATCGCCTCGGGCAAGCCATCACCCCAAATGGTGGTAAATTTTATCTTTTTTTCTAGGGAAAGCTCCCTGAAATAAAGGTCCATGTTTATATCCTTCAGATCAACCCTGGTAATTTCAAAACTGAGCTTCCCAGATTCTATTTTTGAGAGGTCTAAAATATCGTCAATTAGGCGAAGTAATTCGGTGCCCGACTTATGAATGATGTTCGCGAATTCTACCTGCTTTTCTGTAAGATTTCCAGTTTTATTATCTGAGATCAGTTTGGCAAGAATGAGTACGCTGTTTAGCGGCGTTCTGAGCTCATGCGACATGTTGGCCAAGAAATCAGTCTTATATTTATCAACCGTTTGTAACTGTTCGACCTTGAGCTGGACTGCTTCTCTTGCCTCTTCGAGTTCTTTATTTTTGATGGTAATGGCTTCGTATTGGTCTTCTAATTGGTTTGCTTTTTCATTGAGTTCATTATTCTTTTCCCTAAGCTTTTGTTGGTTTACTTTTAGCTCCTCCTCCGATGTCTGCAGCTTAGTTCGTTGCGCTCTTAGCTGGTCATTTATTTGGCCTAGCTCAATTTGCCTATGCTCTAGCTCTTCCGCCTGTTTTTGAGTTTCCCAAAGCAGCTCCTGAGTCTTGATGTCGCTTTTTAGTTTTATAAATACCATGGCAATCCTCTGCGCTACCACGGAGACATACTCCAAGTCTGTCTCATCAAAGGCATGCTGGCTTGCGATCTCTACGACACCTACCGGTAGATTTTCGTATTGCAAGGGGCAAAGCATTATATTTTTAGGCAAATCGATCCCGCCCTCAGAGTGAATCTTATAGTAATCTTGAGGAACCTGCTGAATGACATATGGCTCTTTCTTAAAAACCGCCTCGCCAATTAAGCCCTCTCCAACCTTGTAGAAATGTGGAAGGTCTTGAAGATTGGTATAGCCAAATGATGAAGTCTTATACAAATGTCGTGTGTCGGACACAAGATATAGTATTCCTGCATGTCCATTAATATATTCTGAAAGATGCTTTAGAACCTGTGAAGATAGGCCTTCTATAGATTTTTCTCGACTAAATATATCGCTCAATGAAGCACTACCGGCAAGTATCCAATTTCTTTTTGTTTCTTTTAAAGAAAGCTGCTTCAAATTTATTCTCATCTCAGTCAGCGCATTTCCTAAGATATCATGGGGTCCCTGTACATCGATGTCACGGTCATAGTTTCCTTTACCAATGTCCTGAGCTACCTGCGAAAGGTGAGTGATGTGTGTAGAAAGTAATTGCATGGATGAGGAAAGTTCTCCAATTTCATCTTTGGATTTGATATGCAAGGAAATGCCGGTGTCACCTTGGGCAAGCCTGTCCGCTGCATTTTTCAAACTAATAATGGATTTGGAAATGATCCTGATGATATAAATACAGATTGCAATGGATACCGCCAGAGCGCAGAGCACGAAAAGAATATTTACTAGCTCCGTTTGCCTTGTCGTTTTCAACTTCTGTTGAATACTTTTTTTTATCGTCGCCATTATAAAAGATTCAATTCTATTGAAATCCTCTATCCCGGCTGACAGTGTTCCATGCCAGGTCCGAAGGTCTGAGGTGGATTCATTTACTTTGGCTGTTTCATGAACTTCCTCTATCAATGAAAGTATCTTTTTGAAATTATCGCGATTCTGGGTTTTGAAAAAATATTGTAGCGTACTGTTCGAGGATTCGGAATAAAAGGCTTTGAGGAATATTTCAAAAGAATTTCTTTTCATGGAAAATCTACCGTAGTCTTTTATAGACAATGTCTTATCCGAATAAAATGGTGTGACCGCTTCGCGTATTTCCCCCAGGTAGTCTGATGCGTAAACTAGATCGAGATAGCTATCAAAAGCGACCTTCAATTCTGGGTCCTGCACGTCACTTCTTATTATGGATATTTCCTTAATTATATTTTTGATAAGGACAGAGTATTGATTGTAAACCACATCAATGTTCGTATTCTCCTTTGAAGCCATCGATCGGGCATCAGCAATTGATCCTCCTATGCTTTGTGGCTTGAGCCGGCCCTTTTTGTGTTTTACATTTTTCAGCTTGGCTAATAGGGAGTCAACCTTGTTTTTTTGTGCGTTCAATTCGTTCAAAAAGCTTGATTCGCCCGAGGCGAAGTAGGCAATTGCTAATCCCCGCTCTTTTTGCAATTCATTGAGCAGAGCAAAAAGTCTTTCCGAGTATTGAACCCTCGTGTAGATCTCAGTAATTTCTTTTTCAGTGGCTAATCTTTCGCTGATGTTTTTCTTTATTAGATAGACAAGAGGAATCAGAAGCAAAATAAATAAGAGGGAAAGCTTCGACCTGATATTTAAATTGTTGATAAAATTCATCTAACGCCTTGGGATTAAAATGAAAAAAATAGATACAGCACCTGCCTTACTAACTGTTGAAATGCTTGAATTACAACTCGAACACCTTAGTATTTGTTTCAGCTAGTCAATTGGTTGCACGGGAAGCATATCTTCGCAATAGAATAGTAATTTTAACGTCGTTAAGTTTAATACTGGATGTCGCAGGTCAGGGGCGATTTCGCTTAAGGGGATAAGCGTGAATCTCCTCTTGTGTAATTCCGGATGAGGTATTTTTAGATCCTTTTGTACAATTATCTCATCGTTGAAATACAATATGTCTATGTCGATGATGCGTTCTGACCATTTTTCTTTTCGTACTCTTCCCATCTTTTTTTCTATGGAATGAATGGCCTTTAGTATTTTGGAAGGAGACTTTTTAGTCGTCACACAAATTACTTGGTTTAAGAAGTCATCCTGATCAGTTTTGCCCCAAGCACCAGTGCTATAGACCTTTGAAGCCTTACTTATATCTCCAATATCTGCTAAAATGTAAGCAAGGGCCTCTCTTAGATTTGATTTTTTATCTCCGATGTTGGTTCCTAAAAGTAAATAGAGCGTGTTCAAAATGATAAGTAAGTGATCGGATCAAAGATAATTAATAATGCAATTTTACGGCAATAGTTGAGTCTAACTATGTTCAATACCGGCTTCCAGCCTTTAATCGTCCAAAGACTTTCTCTGGATCAGCCAGGAAACAACACATGACAATATAATTTTTTTACCTCATTATTTTGTATTATTGCTTCATATATACCCCTGTTTACATGCTAAGTTTTCTAAAATATGTATTTGCAACCATCGTCGGGTTGTTTCTATTTATATTGCTTTTTATAGCAATCATTGCAGGAATAATATCTTCAACAGTAGACAAAAAGGAAGAGGCTAATGTCGGCCAAAATTCAGTTTTGAAGCTAAACCTCAACAAGGCCATTGAAGAAAGAGAAACAGACAACTTCTTTGGAAGCATAGGAGGCCCCTTTTCGCAAAGAGAGGGCTCCTTAGGACTGCTCGAGCTTAGACAAAGTATTGACCACGCTTCGCAGGATGAAAACATAAAAGGTATTCTTCTAGAAGTATCGAATACGGCCGCAGGAATGGCCACCTTGCAGGAATTGAGAAACGCACTTAAAGATTTTAAGAAAAGTGGGAAGTTTATTGTCGCTTATGGCGAGACCTACAGCGAGGCATCGTACTATTTGGCCTCCGTTGCTGATAAAATATTTTTGCCTCCTCCAGGCCTACTTGAGTTGAATGGCTTAGAGTCTGAGATTATGTTTTTCAAAGGAACATTGGAGAAACTAGAATTGAAGCCTGAAGTATTTAAAGTTGGCGAATTTAAAAGCGCCGTAGAGCCATTTATTTTAGAGAAGATGAGCGAGCCAAATAAATTGCAATTGACTTCCTTCCTAAATTCTATTTACAATCATTTATTGTCAGATATCTCAGTATCTAGGAACATTCCCGTTGAACGTTTGAAACTTATTTCTGATTCGATGTTGATCAGAAATTCTGAGGATGCATTGAAAGAGAAACTTGTCACTGACTTAGGTTATCTAGACAATGTAGATGATTTTTTGAAAGAAAGATTGAAGGTATCTAAAACTGAGGACGTCAATTACGTTTCACTCGCCTCCTATGAAAATTCTCTCACACCTACTGAAAACAGTACGAATGACATAGCTGTAATTTATGCAACTGGGGGAATAGAGTCAGGAAAGGGCGATGCAGGGACAATAGGCTCCGAAAGCCTGGCCCGAGAACTTAGAAAAGCTAGAAAGGATGAGAAGATTAAAGCTGTGGTGCTTAGAATCAATTCCCCAGGGGGCAGTGCACTGGCAT
>DASVUU010000425.1:0-6019 GCA_036386935.1 Cytophagaceae bacterium
TCCTTTTTTTTGCTTTTGATAGATCGTAGTCTTTGGGACACTGCCAAGCCAGGTAATCTGTGCATGAGCCTTGTCGGATGTATCTGTTGCTGTATTGATAGCGGTTTCAATGTAATCGGGTAAGACAATGGTACGGGGAACTTTAAAATCAAACCAGTCCTGCAAGGGCGTTTCAAACCCAATGCCATGCATATAATTAAATAGGGACTTAGCTAAACCCTCACTAAACATTTCATGATTACAGCCGGTAGGGTCATCATGAATCAAATCGTTATTTGCAAATCCTCCAGCCACAGGCCCAGTCTTAATTACGCCAAACGCGGCCGGGTCAAGACCTACTGGACTATGCGCAGTCATTGCGAACTGATGCCAAAAGCCTGACTGCAATGCTCCTTGCTCAAAGAGTTGCCTAACCATTTCTAAGCTATCGATGGTCTCTTGTGCAGTTTGTGTAGGGAAGCCGTACATCAGATATGCATGTACCATGATGCCCGCATTCGTAAAATTGTGCGCCACCCGAGCAACTTGGGATACAGTAACTCCTTTCTGCATTTTCTCAAGCAGTCTATCTGAGGCCACTTCCAAGCCTCCAGAAACTGCGATGCACCCAGATGCCTTAAGTAATCGGCATAGGTCGGCAGTAAATCTTTGTTCAAATCTAATGTTTGCCCACCAAGTGACGGTCAGTTTTCTTCTTAATATCTCTAGCGCAAGACTTCTCATCAAGGCTGGCGGGGCTGCTTCATCCACAAAATGAAAGCCGGTCTCGCCAGTGGCATTCAAGAGTTCTTCCATGCGATCGCAAAGTAATGTTGCGTTCACAGGTTCATAGTTTCCAATGTAGTCAAGTGAAATGTCACAAAATGAACATTTTTTCCAATAGCAGCCGTGGGCCATTGTAAGTTTATTCCATCTTCCGTCGCTCCAAAGGCGATGCATAGGATTGGCTATTTCAATTACAGAAAGGTATTTATCGAGCAGTAAGTCTTTATAGTCTGGCGTGCCTATTTTATTAAATGAAATGTCTGCCTCCTTGCTTTTGTTATCGTAGATGACATCTCCTTCTCGTTTTGAAAAGGTCCTTTTAAGTTGGCTTATCTCTTTCTTACCGTTAAAAAATTCCAATAAAGAGAGAAGAGGCCTTTCGCCATCATCTAGTGTTAGATAATCAATATAATCGAATAGTCGCGGGTCTTTGAGGGATCGAAGCTCAGTGTTTGGGTAGCCACCACCCATTATTACTTTTACTCCAGGGAAATTACTTTTAATAAATTTTCCACATCTTAACGCGCTGTAAAGATTTCCTGGAAAAGGAACAGAAAGACATACCACTTCCGACTTTGTCTTTTGCAACTTAGACGTTAGTAATTTTAATAGAATTTCGTCAACATAGGTAGGGTCTGCTTCTAGTGTTTCTTGCAGCGGGTCAAAGGATGTTGCAGATCTCCCTAGTCTTTCTGCATAACGGCTAAACCCAAAAAAAGGATCTATTGCTTCTTTGATCAAGTCAGAAATGTCTTCTAAGTAAAGCGTTGCAAGATGCTTGGCCCTGTCTTGAATACCCATAGTTCCAAAGGCCCAATCAAGGTCTTCAGTCTGATCAAATCGGCTTGCTTTTGGTAAAAAATTGCCATCTTCTATGGTATAAGCTAGTGTTGGATTCTTGTGCTGTAAGAATAATATCACTGCATCTATAGTTCCTATATAGTACTCCTTGAGTGATAGAATTCGTTGGGAATTTTCGGACAGGTCTATTGAGGTCTCTTCTATTTTGGAAAATAAGTCTTTCAAGCCCCTAGATGAAAATAATTCTAGGATCACTTCAATTCCTAGATCGCATTGAAAAGAAGCATATCCTTGGGTATTTAAAAAGCCCTTTAAGTAGGTGGTTGCCGGGTAGGGCGTATTGAGCTGGGTGAATGGAGGAGTGATTAGTAGAATTGGAGAATCCACAATAATGGCTTTTAACAAATTTCGGAAAGTAAATTGTAATTAATGGTATGTTTTGCGTTTTTTTAGGGATTGGGGTTTGTTTGACCTTTGAACGAACCCATGGGTCGATAAAGAAATCTTTTACAAATAGAACTCAATTTTAATATAAGTAAGTTCAGCAATAGGCTCTGTTCAAGCAGAGTTCCCTTTTAGATGAGTTGTGTTTGATTTCAAATTTTACACTTTAGCTTTTCCGAATACTTCCTTGATGATAACATTGTTCCAATTTTGAATTTTGGTTTACCTACCTTGAGTATTACTAGGATAGTGATAGGGTGGAAGTCCTTCATATTAGTTAGCACATTAATGAAGTCAATTGCAATATTTAATATTGGCAAACTATCTAAATGCCTTTACTTAAAATTCCTCCCATCAGGAAAAATCTCCCCTTGAACAATCGCATGTTGCTTTTTAATCTTAGCAGGTATAGGAGGCTCCGAAGTTTCATCAGAACGAGACTTAGAATTTACATTCAATTCATTGCTATTGACTGTATTTAGATTCCTCAACAACCTAGATCCATCATAACATCTCCTAACGATCACATGTATCACTTGCCCTTCTTTTTGAATCTTTCCTTCTACAATGAGCAACTTTGATTGAATGATCTCTTTGCGGTACTTGTCAAAAAACTTATGAAAAACTACCAGATTGGCTGTTCCCGTCTCATCCTCAATAGTTATAAAGCATACACCCTTTGCAGTTCCTGGCCTTTGTCTTACCAAAATCAGTCCTGCAACTTTTATGAAATTTCCATGATTAACATTAGCTAGCTGAGCTGTAGTGAATATATGCATTGACCGTAGTTTTTCCCTTACAAAGCTTACTGGATGAGCTTTAATAGATAGGGAAGTAGTAGCATAATCATAAATCACATGTTCTGACTGCTCCATTGTCGGTAGCTCAATTTTGTCTTCTATGGTACCTTGTGTCTCAGAAAAAATGGATTTCTCATGATCCTGTGAAGATATCTCCCAAAGCGCTTGACGCCTGTCAAAGCCCATGGAGCGAAATGCATCTGCGTCAGCCAGTCTTTCTAGAGTAGTATTTGAAATGCCAATATCTCTTAGTTCACCTATGGAGGCGTAATGACGAATTCTTTGCGAAACCAAATATTTAACATCCTCTTCTCTTATGCCTTTGATTTGTCTGAATCCTAACCGTAATGCATGATATTTACCTTCCTTCCCCTCCAATTTATTATCCCACGTTGACTCATTTACATCTATTGGATGTACTTTCACTCCATGGTTTTGAGCATCAATTACAATCTGTGCCGGTTGATAGAATCCCATAGGCATACTATTCAACAGAGCACAGGCAAAAACATCTGGATAGTGGCACTTGAGCCATGAGGATACATACACTAACAAGGCAAAGCTTACGGCATGGCTTTCTGGAAATCCATAACTTCCAAATCCTTCCAATTGCCTAAACACCCGTCTGGCATATTCTTCCGTGTAGCCTTTCTTCATCATTCCATTTACCAACTTTGTTTCAAAATCAATGATCATGCCTTTCATTTTAAATGTGGCCATGCTTCTCCGAAGTTCGTCCGCCTCTGTAGGAGTAAAGCCTGCACCAACTATGGCTATACTCATTGCCTGCTCTTGAAAAAGGGGAACACCTAACGTTCTTTTTAGTATTTCCTCCAATTCTTTAGAAGGGTATTCTACCAGCTCTTCTCCATTTCTTCTTTTTAGGTAAGGATGTACCATGTCTCCCATAATAGGGCCTGGACGAACAAGGGCCACTTCTATCACAAGGTCATAAAAGCAATTGGGTTTTAATCTAGGCAGCATAGATTGCTGTGCGCGGCTCTCAATTTGGAATACGCCTATCGTGTCTGCACGGGAGGCCATCTCATATACTTTAGGATCATCCTGTGGAATGTTTGCCAAAGTCAAGTCTAGGTTATAATGTGCTTTTGCCAAATCAAAACCCTTTCTGATGCAGGTAAGCATGCCTAAGGCGAGAATATCAATTTTTAAAAACTTCAATGTATCAATATCGTCTTTGTTCCATTCTATGCAAGTGCGATCTACCATACGCGCATTCATCACGGGACATAAATCGGAAAGTTTACCCTCTGTAATTACAAAGCCTCCTGTATGTTGCCCCAATTGCCGAGGGAATCCTATAAACTGTTCGGTAAGCTGTAGCACTTTTCGTATGGTAATATCATCTGGGTTGATACCCTGGCTAATGATGCGGTCTCTGTCAAATCCTTCCTCTGAAAAACTCCATATTAAACCTGAAAGTCTTGTGACTACATCGACTGACAAGCCCATTGCTTTTCCCACATCTCGGATGGCTCCTTTGTGGTGTTGCTGAGTCACTGTAGCTACAATAGCTGCACGGTCTCTGCCATATTTTCTGTAAATATATTGCATCACCTCTTCGCGACGCTCATGTTCAAAGTCGACGTCTATATCAGGAGGCTCATTCCGAGCGGCAGAAATGAACCGTTCAAAGAGTAATTCAAATTTGGAGGGGTCTACCGAGGTGATGCCTAGGCAGTAACAGACTGTGGAATTGGCAGCCGAACCTCTGCCTTGACAAAGTATTCTTTGCTCTCTGGCATATCGTACAATGTCATATACCGTTAGGAAATATTCTGAATAAGACATTTGCTCAATGAAACCCAACTCATGATTGATATTTGCCTTTATTTTATCAGGAATATTTCCTCCATAGTGCTCATTCGCGCCTTGCCACGTAAGGCAAGTCAATTCTTCCAAAGGAGTGCGTCCTTCAGTGGTGATTTCTTTGGGATACTTGTATTTTAATTCATCTAATGAAAATGTACATGCATTGGCAATTTCTAAGGCTTGTTGGATGGCTTCAGGATATAACCTAAATAATCGATGCATTTCATCTATTGATTTGAGGTAACGTTCCGCATTGGCATGTAAGCGAAATCCTGCATTGTAAATAGTGCATTTTTCACGCACGCAGGTGACAATGTCTTGCAGCTCTCTTCTCAGTGGGTGATGGTAATGTACATCATTGGTAGCCACCATGGGTACCTCATATTTTGTAGCAATTTCTGATATGCGGTAGAGCAACTTCGCATCATTTCCTTGATAGCCGCAAGATGCAGCGATGTACAAATTTTGTCCTAAAGCCGCTTTATATTCTGCCACTATACTTTTGAAAGACTCATCAAAGTCAAAATTTTTATTTAAAGAGGAGGGGGGAATGAGAATAAATTTTGATCCTTCTGCATACTCAAAAATATCCTCTTTGTACAAATGACATTTTCCTTTTTCTGCACGAAGATTTCCTACGGTAAGCAAACCTGATATCTTGGAATAGGCCTGTATATTTGTTGGGTAAGCTAGCAAGCTAGTGCCATCCATTAGATCAAGTCGACAAGCGGGGATAATTCTCATTCCAAGTTTTCTTGCTTCACCATGCGCTCTTACTATTCCAGCTAAGGTATTTCTGTCAGTAATGGCAATCGCTTTGTATCCATCTGCTTGTGCCTGTCTTACAAATTCTTCAGGGTGCGATGCGCCTCTCAAAAAACTGAAATTGGTGGTGATCTGTAATTCTACATAGTCCATACGCTCAAGAGAAAAAGCCATGAATAAACCACTCAAAACTTTGATCATAATGTCCAAGTCTGAACAACCAATAACGGTGTCCTTCTTCATCTTCCACCTGGTAATAGTCCCGGTGTTGTCCCGTTTGTATCCACCATTCTTGCTCTATGCGCTCTGGGCCGTCCGCCTTTACGATGTTATGCACTTTGCCTTTGTAGTTAAATAGAATTGGAGGGTAATCAGGAATTAAAGACGTTACAATAATTGGCTCAGGAATTTTTAATACTTGAAGCGGCCTTTGCTTATGCTCAGGCCACATGGTTGTTAATTTTTCTTGCAAGGATGTTGTGGCTTTGAAGGAACGCTCAGGCCAATAGTGTTCATCGGGTACATATCTGTGAATGCTTTCTTTGCCAAATTTTACAGAAAGCTTGTCTATCAATTCTGCCAAGCGCACATCATCGAGGCTGCCCGACGTT
>DASVUU010000426.1:0-6910 GCA_036386935.1 Cytophagaceae bacterium
GTCCTTCACCGCCGTAGGTAATCCTGCCTTGAAAGCACCATTATAAATATTTATTGCGGTATCCTCTCCTGTCTCACACCAGGCATACAAAGATTTAGTATCATGGCCTGTCAATGCAGATTTCAACTCTGCCCACCCTCTAAACACTGCACTTAGTGGAGATTGGCCTACTTCTTCCGGCGTATGCTCATTACTATATGCAATCAACTCTCTTGCAAACAACGAACTTTGTACCGCATATTTGTGGAACAATTCCGCAGCTTCAGAATCTTTGGACAAATCTGCAGCCTTTCTATATCCAGCTTCTCTCTCATTAAGAGCTTCAATTATTTCATTTACGACTGTTGTTGTAGGCGTGCTACTATCATTCCCGTTATTAAACATATCTCTTTTATTTAAGTGAATCGTTATGTTTTATTAACAGGGCGGTTTCTACGAAAGTTTAAAACAAATTATAAACCACTGTTTTACAATTAATTAAAACAAAAAAATATGACACGTTATTTAAAGATGAGTTTTGTACCCGTCCTTTTTTAAAGATTCAACGGACTCCATAACTTTGGTTTCCAAACCTTTTTTGTAAGAAACAATCTTATCATAGACACTATCATCACTGCTACCTATGATCTGAGCAGCCAATATTCCAGCATTTAGTGCGCCATTTAAAGCAACTGTCGCTACGGGCACTCCTCCCGGCATTTGCAGAATAGACAAGACCGAGTCCCATCCATCGATAGAATTTGATGACTTTACCGGAACACCAATTACAGGCAAACCTGTAAGAGATGCCACCATGCCCGGCAAATGAGCGGCTCCACCTGCGCCAGCTATTATTACTTTTATACCTCTTTCCTTAGCAGAGGTCGCATACTCGACCATTCTCAAAGGCGTTCTATGTGCGGAAACAACGGTTAGTTCTACCTCTATACCGAACTGTTCCAAGATTTCTGCGGCATCTTTCATAACTTTCAAGTCCGACTGACTGCCCATGATTATTCCTACCATACCCTATTTGTTCAAAATTTTAATTCAATGTGTGGGCATATCCCGACGAAAAGTCGGGCCGGGCTATTCGCTATACTCCTCGTCCCGCGAAGAGCGGGACTGCGGGGTGCCGCTTCTATCCCTTATGCATTAAGCCTTAGATATTACCTTTAAAGTTTCCTTTACTTTCAATGCTTTCGCCTTTAATCTTTCAAGATTCTCCTCTAGTATGGTAATGTGCCCCATCTTTCTAAAAGGCTTAGTCACCTTTTTCCCATACAAGTGCAGATATACTCCTTCCATCTTTAATATTTCGTCCATTCCTTCATAGACTGCAGGTCCCTTATGTCCAGCTTCGCCTAGCAGGTTAACTAAGGCGGAAGGCATTTTTTGCAAGGTAGATCCTAACGGTAAGTTTAATACCGCACGTAAGTGTTGCTCGTACTGGGAGGTAAAATTATCTTTAATGGTTTGATGACCGCTATTATGTGGTCTAGGAGCCACTTCGTTTATTAATATATGCCCATCTTTGGTTAAAAACATCTCAACAGCGAGCAAACCAACCATCCCTAACGAACTTATAATTTTCTCTGCTAAAACCTTAGCTTCATTTGCAGTAGCTTCAGAAATATCGGCCGGAGCGAACAAGTATTCTACCAAATTATGTTCGGGATGAAACACCATTTCGACTACCGGGTAGGTGATCACTTGTCCATTGGCGTTTCTAGCAACTATTACAGATAATTCCTTTGCAAAATCTACCTTTTTCTCAATCAGACTCTCCTCGTCAAATGCAAGGTGTAAATCCTCTATGCTTTCTAGCTTTTGGACGCCTCTTCCGTCATACCCTGCCCTACCTAGTTTTTGGAAGGCTGGAAAAAATGTAGCGTGTTTCTTCAATTCCTCTTTATTATCGATTAAAATAAAATCTGAGGTTGGAATATTGTTGTCTTTGTAGAATTGCTTTTGAAGTCTCTTGTTTTGGATGATTGCCACAATTTTAGGCTGGGGAAAAACTTTTACCCCTTCCCCTTCCAGCTTCTGTAGTGCTTCTACGTTTACATTCTCTATCTCTATAGTCAAAAGGTGCTTGCCCTTTCCGAAATTATAAACAGTGTCAAAGTCTGTAAGGTCACCTACTACGAAGTCCTTCGTCATAAATGCGCAGGGAGCATGATGATCTGGGTCAAGCACGGAAGGATTTAGATTATAATCTATGCCAGCCTGTATAAGCATACGACCTAGCTGGCCTCCACCTAATATTCCAAATTTAAAATCTCTGTAAAATTGCATCAAACAAAATTATGCATTTTTCTCAGCTTATACACTTTGGCGGGAAAAGATCATAAGGAATCCATGCGAATTCCTATTTGCTTCATGAGATCGCTGGCATTAAAGCTTTTACATACTCCATCTCGGATGGTGTAGTCAAATACTAATCGACCCTGCTCCATATAGCTGTTGAAACTATAGTTTTTAATCTTCTCGGGATATTGGTTTTCCATGTTGCCCAGTTCTAGGTCATGAGTAGATATTATCCCAAAATTATTCTGATTCATCAGCTGCTTTATCAGAGCCTTTGTGCCTTCATGCCTGTCTTTAGAATTGGTTCCTTTCAAAATTTCGTCCAGCATGTAAAAAGTTGTGTTTCCAGTATTTGAAAAATCTATAAGCTGTTTTAGCCTCTTCAATTCGGCATAAAATGAAGAAGTATCTTCTTCCAAAGAATCATTGGTCCGCATGGAGGTGAATAGGTTAAATATCGATACTTCCATACTCCTCGCACAGACTGGTGCTCCTGCAAATGCCATCACCGAATTGATCCCTAGTGTCCTCAGGAAAGTACTCTTTCCTGACATGTTGGATCCAGTAATGATGTAAACATCGGAGGCGTGGGTCATTGAAAAATTATTTGAAACCCTCTTGCCCCGCCTTATCAAAGGATGTCCTAGCTCCAAAGATGTCAATACAAACTTCTCATCAGAAATGGCCGGAAAGACCCAATCCGGATTCGCATACATTGTTCCTGCTAAACTTGAAATCGATTCGATATGGTGTATTGCATTGGTCCATTTAGATATGTTTGGACCATGCAAACCTTTCCATTTATTTAGGGCAAACAGCGCATGCATGTCCCACAGAAGAAAATAATTACCTACTATAGCAAAGTAGGGATTGTAGGTAGCCTCAAGCTTAAAAAGGATTTCCTCCAGTTGACTTATATTGCTAGAAACCACAGAGTCACCGCTAACTATATCTTTCTTTTGCCGGGCCAAAATATCCGAGTGAAAATGCTGAGCTTCCAAGGATTTAAAAAGATTCTTATATACACCAAGAATTGAAGCAGCCTTTCCAGTCTCCATCTTAGTTTTATTGATCAAAGAACTATAAATCTTCAATATGATGCCGTTGGCAATTATGAATGGGATTGTATATTTAAAAGAAACATCTCTTATGAAACAAAGTGCAATGACTAGAATCAAAGCAGCAGGGATTGCCTTTATCAATATACTCACTAAAAGATGGTAACGAATCTTCAAGACATCGCCTGCCCAAAGTAATAAGGAGTAAATACCCCTATTTTCATCGTGATTTTTAAATGTTCTTATTTGTTGGCCGTGAGCCTGGAACTCCTGCCGCCAGTCAGTCAAGCCAGACAGCTCCTCGACACCTTTTTGCCTCGCTAAAATCTCCTGTTTGGATGAGGCTTTTTTCAACCATGAAGCTAGCAGTGTCTTTCCGCCCATTGTTTCTGCTCGATTCAGAAGAGTGAAAAGTGAATGCGCACCAAAGATATCAAGGTCAGAAGTATAGAAATGTAGTTTATCGTCGTGTCCCGCAATCGACGGAATCCTTTCCAAATTTCCTTCCAGTTTCATAATCTCCTCTTCATTGATTTTGATAAGACTGGTGTACAAATACAATTGGTATTTGATTTTTTGATGCTGCTTCACTAAAAAAATAAAGACAGATACGATGACACCCATCGCAAGGAACACCTTCCAATCGAAGTCTAGTTTAAAAAGAAAGTATACACAAACGAGCAGCAATATGGCGCAGCCGGTCCTAATCCATGAGATAACATCAGACTTTGCTTGATATTTCTTCTGATTGACTTTATGCTTATCTATTCTATCCTGAAAGTCATTGAGGCGATCCATCCTATACATTTAATTCAATTGCAAATTAGAAAAATAAGTCCTGGCATTTGCGATCCCCGTCTACAAATGCACACAAAATTAGAAGGAGATAGCATCTAGTCAAAAGCAATGATTTTCGGCATCATGTTTGGAAGTCTCTAAAAAACAATTTTTACATGAAAAACATACCGTTTCTATTCTTACTTCCCTTTCTATTGTCTTCCTGTGCAACTGTCTACCAGCCGACTTTTTCTGGCGATCCTGTAGCTTATAAAATATATACAGTGGATGGAAAAAAAATCTATGGACAGAACAAAAATGGACTAACCTGCGAAGTAGCGATTGTCTCCCACCATGGCTCCAATTTTGTTTACGAAATATTTCTAGAGAATAATGATACCAATGCAATAAATATTTCTCCTACCCAGGTGCAGCTTACCACTCACTCGCTAAAAGGAAAGACAGCGACTACTCCCGCTATAAATGTAGACCCAATAATAGCGGACCTCAACTACAAAATAAATAAAGAGAATGATCGGCACGGGAGCGTAAGAAAGGCAGTGCAAAACGATAAGTTTTTCAATACTGTTGGCGATGTCTTTTCCATTGGCAGAAAAAAAAGTGAGGAAGAAAAAGAAAAAAGAAGATTGCAAGTTGAGAAGCGAGACGCAGATTGGAACTTGGAAGTCAGAAGGCATAATACCGACCTAGCTGGTTTAACAAAAGATCTGAACTATTGGTCTAACGGTACATTAAAAGCAACAACTTTATTGCACAAAAATTCTGTAACAGGGAATGTGCTTATACCTCGCACCAACAAAATTAATAAATCCACTTTGAGCGTACATGTAGGAGAAGGCTTTGGTTTTGACTTTGATATGAATCCAGTGAAGTAGAAAATATCTTGGAGCCTTGGAGGTCTAACGGAAGATTGGTTCTATTAAAAAACCCTGCCTTCCACGAAGAAAAGACAGGGTCTTTAACTAACCAGATGAAAAAATTAACTGCAGTTATTTTTAGTACTTGTAGATAAACGCCACTCCCAATGTTGATTGTGACTTAGTTGAAGAGACTTTTCCGTCCTTATACTTCTCGTAGTAATACACGGATTCTGTTGCACCGTTAGCATCTGGTGCGGTTTGTCCCCAATTTGATGGTGATACATCTAACCTGAATTCAGGCTTTACTATTAGATGTCCAGCCGCAAGAGTTATAGGCGCAGTTATAGTGAGGGAGTTATTAGTTGCACCTAAATATCGAACACCATATTTATCGCTGAAATGCTCATATCTTGCACCTATCGCTAACATATCGGTGATTGTATAGTTCGCATAACCTGCAATTCCATACCATGGAAGAATTTCCTTTTCTTTGCCGCTCTCAGCTTTTGTTATTCCTTTAGCTATAGACTTGAAAGTAGTGTCTCCTGAATAGTAGAATCCATAGACCGCGTTTAATCCTAGATAGAAATTGTCTGTAATTTGGTATCCAGTTGTTATATCGTAAAGTTGTCTATTGTAACCGTTTGGAGCGACTAATAAGGGATTAATAGTCGGGTCATTATAAAGTGTATTTCCTACTCGACTTCCTGGACCAGAGCCGACTTTAAAAGGATCATCGTTATGTCCACCTATCCAGTTTAAATAAACGTTCCATCCGTCCACAGGCTTAAAAAACAGTTGTGCGACAGCAGATTTTTGCTTTTTCCAATCGGTTAATGCATCCCAGTTATTAACAATACCGACCATCAAACCAAAATTATCATTGAAGGCATAATTAGCTTTAGCTCCAACATGGTAGAAAGGACCATTATTGAAAAGATTAGATAGGGAATAGTGGAAATTAACTGGCGCATCGATCACCTCATAGCCGATATGAGTACCAAATTGGCCGACAGTGAACGAAAGCTTACTTGTCGCTTTATAGGTCCAATATGCTTGTTTAATAGCAATTGAGCTACCATATAATACTGATTGATAAGAATTAGCTGGCGAAAAACCCGTGGCCCCACCTAATTGGTTTCCAAAATTTCCTAATTCTGCATTTGGGCCAAACGTTAAGTCAATAACCATATCAGACTTTTTATTTGAGTAGGCAAATTTAGTTTGAACTAAACCAAGCGCAAACTGATCTGTAAGTCTATCAAATGCCCGGCCTGCTGGAGCACCACCGAACACTCCCCCAGCTTGGTTGCCCATGAGATTCCCGCTCTGCGGATTATTGAAAGCATGAATATAATATTGGTCGATATAACCAGTTACAGAAAACTTCCCATCATCTTCGGTAGCTGCAGCAGTTGTATCCTGCGCTCTCATCGAGATGATCGAGCTAAAAAGGAGACATAAAGTTAGTAAAGATACTTTTCGCATAATCGTGTTGTGTTTTAGTTGTAATTAATAATTATAGGTTAATAAAGATTTTTATATCGTCTGTACATCTGGCTAGCTCCTGCTTGAACAGCATGTAAAGAATTCCTGAAGATTTGTCATTAATAGATTCCAAAAAGAAGCTCTCATAAAAATTTCGAGTCTAATTCTGTAAACAATACTGTCAGTATTTTTACGTACCTAAAAGTAATAGATGATTTAGATAAAAAAAACTTTTTTGGAAAAAGTTGAGTTATTTTTTACCCTATTTAGAAATAAAATAGGCAAAATTTGAAAAAACAGCCTCAAATTTTATGCATAGTATTATATACTAAGGTAATACTTAGCTTTTTCGCCCTGTTTTTAAATGATATAAACTAATAGAAGGTATGCTTAGTCGAAAAAACAGTCTATTGCCCA
>DASVUU010000427.1:0-6868 GCA_036386935.1 Cytophagaceae bacterium
AGTCAGTAATTAAGCAAAATTAAAAGAAAATAGCACTACGGCAAATAATATAAAACTTTCAAAATAGCTAAAATCGCCCTAATTAGAGTCTATTTCGCACCTCCCAAAGGATGTAGATTTTGTTGATAACAGGTTTATAACTTGTGGTCAACTATAAGCTGGCTTTTAAACGCGACTTCAAAGATGCTGCCTAAATTTGAATAATGGAATCCGAAAAATTTATCCCAAAGAGAACAACATTAAAGCCTAGGCCTCTTCACTCTGATTTGTCGGCTGGTATGAGTAAACTGCCGCCGCAGGCTATCGACTTAGAAGAAGCAGTTCTAGGTGCCTTGATGCTTGAGAAAGATGCTCTTACGATGGTGATAGATATTCTAAAACCAGAAAGTTTTTACAAAGAGTCAAACCAAAAAATATATAAGGCCGTCGTCGAGTTATTTGACAAGTCAGAGCCTGTAGACGTGCTTACAGTTACCAATCAGCTAAAAACGAAGGGAGAGCTGGAATTTGTTGGTGGTCCTTTTTATGTAACCCAGCTCACTACTAGAATAAACTCTGCGGCCAACATTGAATACCATGCGCGTATTGTCTCTGAGCAGGCCATCAAGCGTGAATTGATAGGCATAGCCTCCCAAATACACCGCGAAGCTTATGAAGATACCTCGGACGTATTCGAGCTTTTGGATAAGACAGAGCAATCGCTCTATCAGGTATCAGAATCCAACATCCGAAAAAACTATGCCGATATGCGCTCGTTGATGGGTGAAGCATTGAAAGAGCTACAAGCCAAAAAAGACCATGAAAATCACCTGACGGGGGTACCTACCGGTTTCACCGAACTTGACAGAATCACATCAGGCTGGCAAAAAAATGACTTAGTTATTCTTGCAGCCCGTCCTGGTATGGGAAAGACAGCATTTGTAGTTTCAGCGATGCGAAATGCTGCGGTGGACTTCAAAGTGCCAATTGCCATTTTTTCATTGGAGATGTCGTCTATTCAGCTCGTAAATAGGCTTATTTCTGCGGAGGCGGAGCTGGAAGGAGAGAAGATAAAAAAAGGTACTCTTGAAGACTATGAATGGGCACAGTTGCATCATAAAATAGCCAAGCTTACCAATGCACCTATTTTCATTGACGATACTCCGGCATTGTCTATCCGTGAGTTGCGCACCAAATGTCGTCGACTTAAAGCAAAGAACGACATCCAGATGATCATTATAGATTATTTGCAGTTGATGTCAGGCGAAGGAAATGCAAAAGGAAACATGGGAAACAGGGAGCAGGAGATTGCCTCTATCTCAAGGGCTTTGAAGAACTTGGCCAAAGAGCTGCAAGTGCCTGTTATCGCACTTTCACAGTTGAGTAGAAGTGTGGAGACAAGGGGAGGAGACAAGAGGCCACAGCTGTCAGATTTGAGAGAGTCTGGAGCTATTGAGCAGGATGCGGATATGGTTATCTTCCTTTATAGACCAGAATATTATAAAATTGACCAAGATGAAATGGGTAATTCCTTAAAAGGCGTTGGTGAGGTCATTATTGCCAAGCATAGAAATGGTAGCTTGGAAAATATACAACTGAGATTTATCGGCAAGTTTACCAAGTTTGCCGACCTTGATAGAAGCTTTTCTGGATATGCCGACGACAATCCTAATTCCTTTTTTGACAATGCAGGAACCAAAACCATGAGCAGCCGCATTAATGACTTAGGAAAGCAAGGCAGCGAAGGCAGTGATATTGCTCCTTTTTAGAAACTAACGGTACAAATGATGTTCATAAACCATATTTCCATCAATGAACTATATAGCAGTTGCTATATAGACCCCGTGGATATGGAGATCGCGAAAGATCAATCAAAAATCGATAAACTCTTATCGCAGCTTTTTAAGAAGGATGATACCCTTTATTTGATTTGTAGAAAAAGATTAGAAGCCTCATCTTTCCAGCTAGATGGAGAGCAGGTTCAACTCGAATATTTTGAAGATGATTTAAACAAAGAGACAAACTGTTGTGCAAACTTCAAGTATTCCGGCCGCAGTTTTCAAATCTACAAGAAATTTTGGAATGCTTTTGACCAAGTTCGCCTATTCAAACCATCTCCCGATCTGACGTGGGTAAAGCTACTTTCTTACGAGCAAAATATTTTTCAGGAGGATAAGGAAGCTTTGAAAATGTTTTCCTTCAACTTTTTTGATTGTATAGTCATCAAAGGGCTTGCAGGCGAGAGTCTCATCGTAAACCACCGGAAAGATTTTCCACTTCCGGAGATCAAATCTTTAATTTAAGAAAGCCACAATAATAATTATTTGGATGTATCCCTCCCAAAATGTCGGGTCGGGCTATCACTGCTACTCCTCGTACCCGACGAAAAAGGTCGGGCCCTGTGGGGTATTCGTTCTATCCCTTACACAGGAGATCGGTCCCCCGTACAATATTGGGCTTCGTCGATTTAATAAAGTTGGAGTTACCGGCGGGAACTTTACAAAAAAAAAACAGACAGTGCCTTGTTAAAAGCAAATGTCTGTTTCTAAAAGTGTCCTGGGAGAGATTCGAACTCTCGACCCACTGATTAAGAGTCAGTTGCTCTACCAACTGAGCTACCAAGACTTTTTCGAGCCACAAAGATAATAAAACTATTGAAATGAAAATGTATACTATTGAAATTTGACAAAGTCATATCGAATACCTTTGATTTTTTAAGGATTAAACAAGCGTTTATTCCTAATTTTTCATCATTTAGTAATACTTGAAAAAGCCTGAACAAAGTGCTTCGATGAGGGGTTTAAAAGTTAGATCAGTACGGCTATGGAATCTACTTGCAAAGATATTTCTATCTCTGAGGACTTAAAATCTTACGTTTCTTTTATCAGGAGGAATAAAATCCGAGAAGTGATTTCAGATATTATAAAACTGTCTCAAGACCTTAAGTTGCCTGTCTTAAAACAATTAGCAGGCCAGTCTGCTGAGAAGATTTATCAGTTATTTCATCTGGGAGTTCATGAGTTTTTTAATGACATCCTAATGGAAAATCCTATCGAGGGAGTCAAAAAGCTTCTCGCTCAGTGGAGGAACAAACAGGTTGCGAGTGAAATCACTTCCCTATCAATCGATGATATTGTGTCGAGTTATATGATTCGTAAACAGGTACTGGTAAGTTATATAAACGACTATTCAAGCGAGCCCCTAGTTTATATCAATTTAGTTCAGGAATTAAATAACATTGTATGTCTTGCAGAAAAAGCCGCTATGGATGCGTTGGGCTTTGGGGCAAATTAATAGGACTGAACTATTTTTTATTGGTATTTTCCAAAAAGAGTAATTTAACCTACATTTAGGTTAAAGTCAATTGAAAAAGAAAAATGAAAGATAGGCTTACAGATTTCAAACTCCTGCCAGAATATGCAGCATTTCTTATTGATAACCACCTAGACGACTTAGTTAAAAAAGATTTAGCGCGATCCAAAGATATAGATCTTCCTCTATTAAAGTTCCTGAGTCATCTTTCAGAAGATGAATTGTTCGAGCTATCAAAAAAAGGAATTTTAGAATATTTACAACAACTTGTTGATGGAACAGCGGTGGAGGCAGTGGACAAGTCAATGGATGACTGGAAGGCTAACAAACTTGACGGGGTTGGAAGGGCTGATGTGGTTGCCTCTGACATTGCTTTGATTTATAATGTAAGAAAACATTCACTGATAGATTTTACACCTTTATACACTACAGATATCCCAAAGATATTAAGTATAATAAAAGAAGTGGAAGACTTTTATACCTATCAGGAATCGATTGCAATAGACGTTTTTTCGCAAATCAACAAAGAAGAGTTAGCTAAAAGCGAATTGAGGCTGAGAGAAGCTCAAGGTCTTGCAAAGCTCGGCTATTGGGATTTCGATATCGAAACGAACGCGATTACCTGGTCAGACGAACTATATGAAATATACCGTATAAATAAAGAAACTAATCTTACAACAGATTTGATTCGAAATTTGGTCTTTAACGAAGACGTAGAGGAGCTTTTTGGAAAGATAAAAGATATATATAAGAATGGTGGATCATTTACACACGAATATCGCATCAGGGATCTGAATGGTAACGTTAGATACTTAATCGATAAAGGTTACGTAGAGATGGTTTCGCCTACTAAAAAGGTTTTAAAAGGCATTTCTCAAGACATCACCGAAAGGAAAGTGGTGGAGGAATCGCTAAAACTACGAGAAGCCCAGCTCAGCGAAGCCCAGGCCATCGCGCATCTTGGAAGTTGGGAGTGGGACCTGGAAGAAAACAGAGTTTCATGGTCGGAGGAGCTGTATAGAATATTTGGATACGGACCTGGAGAAATGGATTTGGATTTTCAATCCTATATGAATCATATCCACCCAAGTGACAGAGAACGCTTATCTGCTTTAGTAACTGAATGTGTAACTCATGGTAAGTCGTATTCATTAAGTCACAGGATATTCAAAAAGGATGGGACTCTGAGTTGGCTCCAAGGCAAAGGCCAGGTGTCGGTAAGGAAAGATGGCAAGATTGTAAGATTGTCAGGAACTGGCATGGATATTTCTGAACAAAGGAAGGCAGAGGAGGCGATCGAGCAGAAAACTGAGGCTCTTTTAGCAAGTAATAAGGAGCTGGAAGCTTTCTGTTATACTATTTCGCACGATTTAAGGTCGCCGCTTCGGGCGATAGATGGTTTCGGTAGGAAGTTAGCCAACGGTTATGAGGCTACCCTTGATAAAGAAGGTCAGAGGCTTTTGAATGTTGTAAGAAGCAATGCCCAACAAATGGGCGTGCTGATAGATTCGTTGTTGGACTTTTCCAGACTGAATAGGAAGGAGATAAAAAGATCAGTCTTGCAAATGGAGGCCCTTGTACAAAGGGTGACTCACGAGATCAAGGAGCAGCAGCCAGATCATCAAGCTACTATTCAAATTTCTCCATTGATCGACATTAGAGGTGACCAAGATCTGATGCATCAGGTTTGGCACAATCTTATTGCTAACGCTGTAAAATTTACTTCAAAGGTTGAGCGTCCTCTGATAGAAGTAGGCGCAGAACGGATAGACGGGCGGATTGTCTTTTATGTGAAAGACAACGGTGCCGGTTTTGAGATGGAATATAAGGACAAGCTTTTCGGGGTGTTCCAAAGGCTACACACTTCAGACGAATTTTCTGGAACTGGGGTGGGTTTAGCTACAGTTCAGAGAATTATACTAAGACATGGGGGCCTTGTATGGGCCGAAGGTGAGCCAAATAAAGGAGCTTCTTTTTATTTTTCTTTTCCGGAATCTGAGGAGGTAATTCACAAATACGTACATTCATAATTTATTTAATGGAACCAATAGAAATACTACTTGTAGAGGATAACATGAATGATGCAGAATTGGCCATTTCTGCACTGAACGAATATAATCTTGCTAATAAAGTAGAGCATGTAAAAGATGGGCCGGAAGCTCTTGACTTTATCTTCTGTAAAGGCAAATACAAAGATCGAGTTTGTGTAGCGCCAAAAGTAATCTTGCTAGACTTGAAACTGCCGAAGTTGAATGGCCTGGAAGTATTGAAAAAAATAAAGGAGGACAACCTTGCCAAAAAGATTCCGGTGATCATGTTAACTTCCTCCCAAGAGGAGCCTGATATAGAAGCAGCTTATAGCTTAGGCGCTAACAGTTATATCGTCAAGCCTGTTGAGTTTGACAAATTCGTCGAAGCATTGAAAAATGTGGGCTATTATTGGATGCTTATAAATCAATCGCCCCTTAGAAAGTAGTAACCCATGGAGGAAGTAATAAAGGTCCTGATTGTTGAAGACGTTTCGACAGATGCAGAGCTTATCATGATGGAGTTAGAATCATCATCTCTGAATTTTCTGTCTAACCGTGTAGAGACAAAAAGCGAATTCCGACATCAGCTAGAATTCAACACTCCTCATATTATCCTGTCAGATTATAGTCTTCCTAGTTTTTCCGCGCTTGAAGCTTTGCGCATCAAGGGTGAGATAAACAGTGATATTCCATTTATTCTAGTTACTGGAAATCAAACAGAAGAGATAGCGGTAGATTGCATAAAAAAAGGTGCTGATGATTATATCCTCAAATCAAGCCTTACAAGGCTTCCAAGTGCTGTAAATAATATTTTAGAAAAGAAGAAAGCAGAGCTTGCCAATCGCCGCGCGATAGATGAAGTGAAGGCTAGGGAAGAAAAATATAGAAATCTATTCGAAAATTCTTTGGTAGGTATGTTTCGTGCAAGCTTGACAGATTGCATGTTCATTGAGGCAAACGAAAAAGCCAGGCAGATCCTCGGGGTTGATGTTATCATAGGTATGCATTTTGATGACTTCAACCTATGTAATGAAGTTGGTAAATTGTCACAGCATTTATATCCAGGCGTTACAAGCATAGAAAATTTCGAATTACAATTCAATAGACCTGATGGATCGGTCGTTTGGATTTCTATTTCTTCAAAGATATTTCCGGATGAAGACATGATTGAGGGTGTGATCCACGACATTACCAGCCTCAAAAACAGTTATGTGGAAATGGAAAAAGCGAACTATGAACTGGACCGCTTTGCTTACCATGCTTCGCATGACCTGAGGTCACCGCTAAGGTCATTCGAAGGCCTCATTCAAGCTGCTCTAGAGGAGGAATCGATAGAAGACATTCAGATGTGTCTGAAGATGATGCAGAAAAGCGTTCTGAAAATGGATGGCTTAATCACCGACCTGCTGTCCATTGCCCACAATAAAAAGGCTGAGGCTAAGATAATCTCTATAGATTTTGACTATGAGGTAAAAGAGTGCCTCAGTCAGCTTGCGTTTATGGAAAATTATACTTCCATCTATATTCGGCCCCGTGTGAAGCAAAAG
>DASVUU010000428.1:0-2764 GCA_036386935.1 Cytophagaceae bacterium
ATTCTCGCAGAAACACTCCCAAGTACGCTGACAAATTATTTCTGTGAGGCTTTCAATGTAGTAGGATCCCCCAGAAGAATCGATGAAGTTTTGCAAACCTGATTCAAATTGGAGTACATTCAAAATATTCCTTGATATAGATTTAAAAAAAGCATAGTCATAGCCGTCATATTCTTTCGGAACCAATGTAATCGAACTTGCGCCACCAATAATGCTAGACATAGCCTGGTAGCTCATGGAGATAAATTGACCGTAGGGATCGTTAGTAGAACTATCTTGAGAATTAAAACAATGAACTTTTACATCAAGCTCTTCTAAATGATTATGTAAGCCTAAAAGGCCTTTCGCCAATGCCTTTAATGAACGTATCCGAGCAATCGTCTGGAAAAAGTTTTTTCTTAATGGGATACTAAATCCAATTTTCTCAATATATTCATTGGTAGACAGCCCTTCTTCCTTCGTTTTTACGAAAAGAAGTTGGTATGCATCTAACAAATTAGCTAGCTCACGCTCATCCTCCAGGTTGCCTGACGACTTAATTGAAACCTGAATCGATGCCTTCTTTAAAAGCTCTAATATCTCGGATTGGAAGGAAACGTGATTCAAGAACAACTCAGCTGTGAAAATAAGAGTTACTGGGGACGGGTAATGATCAATATTAAATACTACGATTGAAGGAGCCTCAACATTTATAAAGAGCGGACATAGACTTTCAAGTTGCGCAAGGTCAATGCCACCTACCGGCATCGATAAGTGGACAGCTCCCGCCCCCCCCTCCATACTTTCATTGATCTCACTATTTGTAGTTTTATAATCACAGAAATTCAAATAATCAACTATTGTACCCTGGGATTTAGCAGTCAAATAGCGATGATAATCTTTGCCATCAACAAGAGCCTCAATATCTAAGGAATTATAAAAAGGTTTTAAGGGAGTATTTAAATATTGGTAAAGTACAATTTTAGATTTTAATTCACTTCTAATTTTATCCTCCCATTCTTGGCTGGTGACGGATGAAAATTTCTTAGTATGATCTGAGTCTTTCTCCATAATCTAGAAATGAATTTTGGCTTGTTAATATGAGAAAAAGGAATCAAAATGTGCTACATTTTGAGGTATTTATTGTCGCCCCATAAATTAAACTATACAAAGATTTTATTTGATTTTTCAAAGAATCTTTTTTCTCTTATTTGTCAAATTCAAAGCATTGGAGGTATTGTAAAAGTCAAGACATTTCTTCACTTTTTTGATCGGAATTTTTTTTTCAAATTTGTTCCCCTCCTAAAAAAAGGGACCTCATTTTTAAAGCTAGAACCAAAATATGTTTATTGTAAAAGACTGTATTTCAGTATGGAACAACTGCCTAGGCTACATTCGAGAGAGTGTAGGGGACCAAAGTTTTAAAACTTGGTTCGAGCCTATAGTTCCAGTTATGCTGCGGGACGATATTCTTACAATTCAGGTTCCAAGTCAATTTTTCTACGAGTGGCTTGAAGAACATTATGTAAATGTGTTAAGAAAAGCTATTGATAGAGAATTGGGACCATCGGGTACATTAGAATACACTTTAACGCCCGAAGAAATATCCGAAACTACTAAGATTAGCACCTCTTCTTTTGGTGCTTCTAAACAGGGAAATAATTTTAACAACCAAGCCAAATCTATACCTTCCAATACCTCAATAAGAAGTCCATTTGACTTAAAAGACCTTGATAAATTTGCTGTCGGTTCTCAATTAAATCCACTTTATTCTTTTGACACTTTTATAGAAGGAGATTGCAATAGACTAGGTCGTTCTGCTGGTTATGCCGTCGCAAATAAACCTGGAATTACTTCTTTTAATCCATTAATGATATATGGAGGAGTTGGTCTGGGTAAAACCCACTTGGTACACGCCATTGGGAACAGAATAAAGGAAACTGCGAAAGATAAGTTTGTACTTTACGTTTCCTCAGAGAAGTTTACTAACCAATTTATTGAAGCCCTTAAAAACAACAACGTTCAGGACTTTGCAAATTTCTATCTTCAAGTAGATGTGTTGATTATTGATGATGTTCAATTTTTGTCAGGCAAGGAAAAGACCCAAGAGATTTTCTTCCACATATTCAACCACCTTCACCAATCAGGAAAGCAAATCATAATGACAAGTGATTGCCCACCTAAGGATTTAAAGGGTCTTCAGGAGCGATTGCTATCTAGATTCAAATGGGGCCTTACAGCAGACCTGCAGCAACCTGACTTTGAAACTAGGATGGCCATCATCCATAAAAAGATACAATCGGAGTCTGTTGAAATTCCAGAGAGTGTCATAGAATATCTAGCCTATAGCATAGATACCAATGTAAGAGAGTTAGAAGGTGTGATGATTTCGCTAATTGCTCAGGCGTCTCTAAATCAAAAGGAGATAGATCTAGAGCTGGCTAAGCAAACTTTGCAAAACATAGTTCAGAATATTGAATCAGAAGTTAGTGTCGATTATATTCAAAAGTACGTGGCAGATTACTTTAATGTAACGGTTGAAAATTTAAAAGCTAAAACTAGGAAACGTGAAATAGTGGTGGCCAGACAAGTTTCAATGTACTTTGCAAAGGAATACACCAACCTTTCTTTAAAATCCATCGGATATTGTTTTGGAAATAGGGATCATAGTACGGTTATTCATGCCCTCACATCAGTAAATGACATGATGGATACTGACCGTAAGTTCAATGCTACCATGCAAGAGCTGATCAAGAAATTTAAAATGAAGGCAATGTAATTCTTA
>DASVUU010000429.1:0-5497 GCA_036386935.1 Cytophagaceae bacterium
GGTTGAGTTCAGGGAATTTTGCCTGAACCATTTCCACAGAGCCATCCACCGAGTTATTATCTATAATAAAAATTTCCGCATCTATGCTTTTGGTGGCATTCAATACAGACCTTATCGCCTGTTCCAAAAAATGGCAGACATTGTAGTTAACTATTATTATTGAGAGTTTCTTCAAGTGATCTATTGTTCGTAATTAACCCTACTTGTTATACTTCTACCCAATGTTATCTCATCCATATATTCCAGCTCTCCACCAACTGGGATTCCCCTGGCTATGGTACTTACTTTAATGTTGAATTCTTTTAGACGCTTCGTGATATAAAAAGTGGTAGTATCACCCTCCATGGTAGGACTCAAAGCAAAGATGACCTCATTTACTTCTGTCTCTTTTACCCTCTTTAAAAGCGAATCAATCTTTAAGTCAGACGGTCCAACCCCATTGACGGGAGATATTATCCCGCCTAGGACATGGTAAAGCCCTTGGTAGTGATTTGTGTTTTCAATGGCCAATACGTCTGGGGTGTCCTCAACTACACATATAAGCGCCTTCTCTCTTCTAGGACTCGCACATATCGAACATATGGTTTCATCCGAAATATTATGGCAGATAGTGCAGTATTGGATTTTTTCCCTCAGAGTAATAAGGGCATCAGTAAGGTTTGTCGTAAAAGACTTCTCCTCTTTCAAAATAAAAAGTACTAAGCGAAGTGCAGTTTTTTTCCCAATCCCAGGTAGTCTGGAGATCTCATTTACAGCATCTTCAATCAGCTTAGATGGGAAATTCATAGTCTATTGAAGGTAACGCAACTAATTCCCACTTATTTTAGGGTAATGAATAAATCAATGTATTTCCGCAGAAATACCTTTGTCACAGATCCCTTGTCGTAAAGGCTTAAGGCTTTCAAAAGTCCCGTTCTTTACTGAACATTTACCCTTATAATGTATAAGTAATGTACATTGCTCTGCTTGCTCCGCAGTATGTCCACAGATCTTGATAAGCGTTTCGATTACATGCTCAAAAGTATTTACATCATCGTTATAAACAACCAACTCATTTATGTCCGCTGTCAGAATTTCTTCTAAAACATCTGTTTCCTGTTCGTGGTAAGGATTGGTATTGTAATAGGGATTCATAGACTTATTTAATTGGAATTCGCAAAATTAAAAAAAAATAAACAATTTAGCTTTGAATCTCGATAAAATTATGTCCCCAACTCTTATTTTAATAGTAATAGTCATATACTTCGCAGCCTTATTGACGATCTCCTATTATACTTCTAGAAATGCGGATTCAAACGCATTTTTTACTGCAAACAAACAGTCGCCTTGGTTTTTAGTAGCCTTCGGGATGATTGGTACTTCTATTTCGGGGGTAACTTTTATTTCAGTTCCGGGCGCGGTAGGAGCGACAGCGTTCTCGTATTTTCAAATCATCCTAGGCCATATTGTTGGTTATATTGTAATAGGCACGGTGCTAATGCCTTTATATTACCGTATGAATCTCGTTTCTATTTATACCTACCTTGAAAAAAGACTCGGCTTTTGGTCCTACAAAACAGGGGCTGCCTTTTTTCTGCTTTCCCGTACCATTGGCTCATCTCTGAGGCTATACCTGGCAGCAGCTGTTTTACAACTTTTTTTATTTGACCAATGGGGAATTCCGTTTTTTGTGACAGTAGCAATTACTATTATTCTCATCTGGCTCTATACCTACCGTGGCGGCGTGAAAACCATCATCTGGACAGACTCTTTTCAAACAATATTTCTCATCTCTTCACTAATCGTCAGCGTTTTTTTAATCTCCAACCATCTGGGATGGTCTTTCGGCGAGATGTTTTCGCACGTGAAGGACAGTAAATATTCGCAGATTTTCTTCTGGGACTTCAAAGACAATAAATATTTCTTTAAGCATTTTATTTCTGGGGCCTTTCTAGCGATCGTGATGACAGGCCTTGACCAAGACCTTATGCAAAAGAATCTGACTTGTCGAAATATCAAAGAGGCGCAAAAAAACATGTTTTGGTTTACTGTTACTTTGGTATTTGTAAACATCATGTTTCTTACGCTGGGTGCACTTTTATATCTATACTGTGAGGCAAAAGGGATCACATTGCCCACTAGGTCCGATGATCTATATCCAACGCTCGCTTTAAATAATTTTGGGATATTGGCAGGGTTGTGTTTCCTCCTGGGCATCATTGCTTCCTCATACGCAAGCGCGGATTCGGCCCTTGCTGCTTTGACTACCTCTTACTGCATCGATTTTCTAGACTTCAAAAACAAGGAAGAGAGTGTAAGGCAAAAGCAAAAGTTTATCGTACATATCGGTTTTTCAGTGGTATTCTTTCTTGTCATTATCATTTTCAAAGAAGTGAACAGTCAATCTGTGATCAGCTCTGTTTTAAAAATGGCGAGCTATACCTATGGTCCATTGTTAGGGTTGTTTTCCTTCGGCATACTTACCAAAAGAAAAGTACTGGACAATGTCTCACCATTTATTTGCGTCGCAGCCCCATTATTGACCTATATTATCAGCTCCAATTCTGAACAATGGTTTAGAGGCTATAAATTTAGTTTTGAAATTTTGCTGGTGAATGGCTTACTATGTTTTCTGGGCTTGTTAATTTTTTCTAAGCATGATGAGGACTTTAAAAGCCTCAATAGGGATGTCGCCTCATCTTAGTTTATAAAAGCTCTTTCGAGGGATGCCAAAAAGTATTTTCGAAATTCTGGATTTTGTCATTTACAATATTATGGCCTTCTAATTTCAAAAGGTACTCCATAGTGTGTTCCTCAGCAAAGTGATGTTTTCCCGTTAGCAACCCATTTCTGTTTACAACCCGATGGGCAGGAACATCCGGATTTGTGTGCGCGGCATTCATTGCCCAACCTACCATTCTAGCACCAGATTTTAAGCCCAAATATTCAGCAATCGCACCGTAGGAAGAAACCCTTCCCTTCGGTATCAGGGCGACCACTTGGTAGACCGAGGAGAAGAAATTTTCATCATATTTTTTCATAAAGTAAAAAATATATGTAGAAGAAGGTAAAAATAATGAATCATCTCCTTCTTTCCGACTGCTCTTGATGTGAAAAAGCTGCGATAAGGATCGATTGAAAAGCACGCATCGCTATGGATTGCGCGTTGGACGGACTTGGAAGGAGAGCCTGGCCATCGCCCAAAGTTTAAATTGGGGCGCCTATTCCAGCTGTTCACTTGTACTCCTCGCTCGTTCCTCGCTGCGGGGTACCGCTGCCATCTGGGGCGCAAAAAGGCACATTGAATTAGAACTCAGAAACTAACTTATCTTTTTTACTTTCTTTTACCAAAAAGTCATAAAGCTTATCTTCATCACCTTCAACATAGGAGTCATGTTCCCAAATGATTTCGCCTTTTTTATTCAGTACATAGGTATGAGGGATATTATCTATTTCTAAAGCTTTCCTCAACTCATTGGACGTATCTAAAAATACGCCGAAGGACCATTCTTTATTTTCAACAAGCGGACCAACTCTTACAGCAGACCGAGCCTCATCGATAGACATGGCCATCATTTTGACATTTGTCTCCTTCTCCCAATTTGGATAGACCTTTTGTATGTTGTCCAGCTCCTGTATACATGGCTTGCACCAAGTAGCCCAAAAATTTATTATTGTCAAGCCTTCTTTATTTATATGCTCCGTGACTAATGTTTTATCGCCCTCTAAATTGGATACTTGTATGCCGGGAACTTTTTTGCTGGTCTGACTTTGCGCAAAATATGGGACCACCGCCAGTACGATCAATAGAGTAAGTGCTTTCATCATAGTGTATACGGAAGAAAATGTTAAATGAATACAATTTAATATTTATATAATCATAAAACTTCTCTTTTAGTTTACTAAAAATTTTAGTAATTTAAAAAAGATGGATAGAATCAAAGAAAAGTTGGCGATACTTTCGGGTGCGGCTAAATACGACGTGTCATGTTCGACAAGCGGAGGGAAACGGAAAAATCTAACGAAAGGATTGGGCAACGCAGAAGGGATGGGCATCTGCCATAGCTTCACAGAAGATGGACGTTGTGTTTCCCTGTTGAAAGTATTGATGACAAATTTTTGTATCTACGATTGCGCTTACTGTGTAAGTAGGAAAAGCAATAATGTGAAGCGGGTTGGGTTTACAGTCGAAGAGATAGTCGAGTTAACAATAAATTTTTACCGAAGAAATTACATCGAAGGCCTTTTTTTGAGCTCCGGGATTTTTAAGAATCCCGATTACACGATGGAGAGGTTGGTCCGTGTTGCGAAGGAACTGCGCACCAAGCATAACTTTCATGGATACATTCACCTTAAAACTATCCCAGAGGCAAGTGAAGAACTTATAAAAGAAGCTGGCTTATACGCGGATCGACTTAGTGTAAATATTGAATTACCCTCTGACGCCAGCTTGAAAAAAATAGCTCCTGAGAAAAGCTTTACGGGGATTTATAAGCCCATGAACTTTATTAGTGAACAGATAAAAGAAAATAAAGAGGACAAGCAAAAATTTAAGAAGATCCCCTCATTTGCTGGGGCAGGACAAAGTACTCAACTGATTATAGGAGCATCTCCTGAATCGGATCTGCAAATCCTAAATCTATCAAGTTCGCTTTACAAAGACCAGGCATTGAAGCGCGTTTATTATTCTGGGTATGTTCCAGTATCTAGTGACAAAAGACTTCCGGGCATTTCACAACCACCCACATTACGAGAGAATAGAATATATCAGGCAGACTGGCTATTGAGGTTCTATGGCTTTTCTGTCAATGAAATTGTCACAGAAAGATATCCAGACCTAGATTTAGAAATAGACCCAAAGCTGGGCTTCGCACTAAGGAACCTGCACCTTTTCCCGATAGATGTTAATCATGCAGATTACGAAGCAATTCTGAAAGTGCCTGGAATAGGAGTAAGGTCTGCTAAGATGATCGTGTCTGCTAGGAAGTTTACCATGCTTAAAAGGGAGCATCTGGAGAAAATAGGAGTAATTATGAAAAGAGCCAAACATTTCATTACGTTCCAGGGACATAGCTTACAAAAGGATGTGGAAGACGCTTTTATAAAAGCAATGATCCTAGAGAAAAGCAAAAACAAGTTTGAATTTAGACAACAGTTGAGTCTATTTTAATGCTATCCGCAGAGGGTAAGTTTATATCGTTGATATACGATGGAAGCTTTGAGGGTTTCTTATCTTGTGTCTTTTTTTGTTTCGAAAAGAGATTATGGCCTACAAGCATTACCGGTAAAGCTCATCACCAGGCTTCCTTATTTGGCCATTCTCAGTTTATTCCAACGGAATTTGCCAAATCTGAAAGGGTGTGGAGAGGCCTAAGCAAAATTCTCGTTCCGAGCTCCTCGCAAAATCTATTCAAAGCATTCTTGTCCGAAGAACAGCAAATCGAGTTGCATCTTTTCAGATACATTAAACTGGCAATTGAGTCGAAGGTAGATCCTCACGGCAATTTCGCGGACCATA
>DASVUU010000430.1:0-2405 GCA_036386935.1 Cytophagaceae bacterium
GAGAACGCTATACCTGTAAGTAATCCTAATAAGCTTACGATCAATAGAATTGATTTTCTCAATTCTTTGAAACGTATCTCTATTTACGCCAATAAGACCACTCACCAGGTAAGATTGAAAATCGCCGGCAGCGAATTACAAATTTCCGCCGAAGACTTAGATTTTTCTAACGAAGCAAACGAGCGCTTGTCTTGCGAGTATGAAGGAGAAGATATAGAAATAGGATTTAATGCGAAGTTTATTGTAGAAATGCTAAATAATCTTGACTGTGAATCAGTTGATTTAAATCTTTCTGCACCAAACAGGGCAGGGCTTATTATTCCTACGAAGAAGGATAAAAACGAAGATATTCTTATGTTAGTAATGCCTGTAATGTTGAACAATTACGCTTAGACATTTAATCAAAAATATGAAAGCCACGATTGTTCGACAATCGTGGCTTTTGTTTTTATATGACAGTACCACATGTCTCTGGTTAAAATTAAATCCTTTTGAAACTCCTAAAATTCAGAATATATTTTAAGAAGTATGTAAACGGGAGTATGAAATGATTTAATTTTGCACCTGCTTTTTTAGCATATTTGTTCCTTAGTCCCATCCTTTGTTAATAGGAATGATGGCCAATAGAATTTAAATAATTTTACCAAAATAGTTGAAATGAAAGTTTTAAAATTCGGAGGTACCTCTGTCGGATCAGTAGAAATCATACGAAAGGTAGTTGAGATACTCCAAAAGTATTATAATGGTAAAGACCAAGTTGCTGTAGTGTTTTCAGCGATGTCAGGAGTTACCAATGAATTACTTAGCGTATCCTCGAAGGCGTCAGAAAGCGATTCGACCTATCAGACAATTTTAAAAGCTATTGAGGAAAGGCATATTCAAGCGGTGAAGGCTTTGATAGATGTCAAGGTACAAAGCAAGGTGATTGCGAATATCAAAATTCTTATCAATGAATTGGAAGACCTACTCAATGGAGTATTTCTGCTGAAGGAACTTTCATTGAGGACACAAGACTTAGTACTCAGCTTTGGAGAACGTCTCTCAACTTATATACTGTCAGAATATATCAGACAATCAGGAATAGCATGCGATTTTTTGGATGCAAGAACTTTAATCAAAACAGACAATAACTTCAGTTCCGCAAAAATAAATTTCAGTAAAACTGACAAAAATATAAGCGAATATTTCGCTAAGAATAAGAATTGGCAAATCGTAACAGGTTTCATTAGTTCTACGGATAAAAACGAAACTACTACCCTAGGTCGCGGAGGCTCCGATTATACTGCTTCCGTCTTAGGTGCCGCATTAGGTGCAGAAGAAATTGAAATATGGACTGATGTAGATGGTGTAATGACTGCAGATCCTAGAAAGGTGAAGCAAGCTTTTACACTCCCTGCGATCTCTTATGTAGAAGCAATGGAAATGTCTCATTTCGGAGCTAAAGTGATTTATCCTCCTACGTTACAGCCAGCATTCAACAAGAAAATTGCAATTAGAATAAAAAATACATTCAATCCAGAATTTGAGGGAACACTCATAAGCGCAGAAACCCAGGCCACTGATTTTATGATCAAGGGCATCAGCTCTATACAAGACGTTGCATTGATGAGCTTGCAAGGCAGCGGTATGGTAGGCGTACCGGGAGTATCGGCGAGGCTCTTCGGCTCTTTGGCCAAGCAAAAGATAAATGTAATTCTTATCACACAAGCCTCATCTGAGTACTCGATTTGTTTTGCGATTGAGCCTAAAGACGCAGATCGTGCTAGTTTGGTGATTGAAGAAGAGTTTGAAATAGAAATTCATACGAAGAAAATTGAGAAAGTTCATGTAGAAATGAATAGATCAATTGTTGCCATTATTGGCGATAATATGAGAAACACCCCTGGTATTTCTGGGAAACTTTTCTCTGCCCTTGGAAAGAATGGAATAAACGTGGTGGCAATAGCGCAAGGTTCTTCAGAGTTGAACCTTTCAGTTGTTATCCCACAGAACGATTTGTCTAAGGCGTTAAATGCGCTGCATGAATCATTCTTCCTATCGGACATCAGATCCATTAACCTTTTTGTTGTAGGCATAGGACTTATAGGAGGAACACTACTTAAACAAATTGCAAACCAATCTGCCTATCTATTAAAAGAAAGGTTACTGCGAATAAATATAATTGCGATTGGCAATAGTAAAAAGATGCTTTTTGCTGGACAGGGGTTGGATATATCCTCTTGGTCCAAACAACTCGACGAAGCCAAAGAAAAGATGGACCTCGATGCCTTTGTACAAAAAATGCGCGAGTTGAATTTGCCAAATAGTGTCTTCGTTGATTGTACGTCTAGCAAAGACGTAATTACACATTATGAGGACATCATAAGGTCTAGTATCTCTATAGTTACACCAAATAAATTGGCCAA
>DASVUU010000431.1:0-3711 GCA_036386935.1 Cytophagaceae bacterium
CTGAATAGCCGCTTCCAAACTTAAGGTCACCTATTAATATCCTAGGTAGTCCCACCATTGTCATCACGTTGTTCTTCAGCATAAAATCGCCTTTTGAAATGGTATCGCCTGTGCCATGAAATAGGATGGGCATGATATCTAATCCCAGCTTCTCAGCAAGAAAAAAAGCCCCCTTATGAAATCGGCCTATTTCTCCCGTAGACGAGCGTGTCCCCTCTGGGAATATCATAATGGAATAACCTAACGTTACCTTCCCCTTTAGAAATTCGAGGCCATGCTCAGAACCTTTCGAGGAAGGAAAAAAACTAGCCATCTTTACCACACTTCCAAAAAAAGGCGAATTCCATACCCAGTCATTCGTCACCATTACGATTTTTGGGTGTACCATAAGTATTAGTAATATATCTAAAAATGATTGGTGATTGGCAATGATGACTGAAGGTTCGGAAAATCGGCTGGCACCAATATTTCTTACCTGCTTTTTTACATTCACCATAATGTATACCATAGACCTCGCGAAATACATTAAAACAACATGAAATAGATATTCCAATCTTTTCTTGAAGAATGGATTTAACCTTATAAAAACAAGTCCCAAGATTCCCAAAAGCAGACAGCCAAAAAAGAAATAAAGATAGGCAAAACTGGTACAGAGAAAAGTTGATACGGTGAAAGGGTCCTTTTTCTGGGCTGTTCTATTGGTGATAAAAGCTTTGAACAGCAACGGTGCAATTGTGTAGGATATGATAATTATGGAAAACATTCCTATGATAGACAAGGTGGCGATAGATTGCAACGCGGGATGTTTGGCAAAAAACAAGGATCCTACTCCTACGATGGTCGTAAATGCGGATAAGAATATCGACGTCTTATAGGTCGCTAGATGCTGCTTGCCTGTGGAATATTCCTGCAACAGACCACTCATAATAAATATGCTGTAATCTATTCCCAAGCCTAGAATGAAAGTTGAAATAATGATATTCAGAATATTAAATTTTATCCCCAACAAACCCATCAAACCCAACGTCCACAACCAACTTAGAGCAAGTGGCAGGAAGGCGATGATTCCCAGCTCCAATCTTCCATACGAGATTATAAGAACGGCGAATACCATCGCTAAGGACAGTATTTCCAACAGGTTGAAATCCGCATTGAGCAACGCGACAAATTTGTTGGCGATATATTTTCTATCAATGATTGTCGTGTGGGCAGTTTCAGCAAACGACGCAAAAATTTTGTCTTTATTTTTTACATCAACTTTTAACAAATTTACTACCGTTGACATTTCATTGTTTTCAGTGATATAATCGTCAAGAAACATGCTCCTCAATTTAGAGAGAGAACTTAGATTTACAGGCTGATAATCCTTGTTGAGTAATCCATAAAATTCTTCAAAGGCGTCCTCTTTGAACCTATATTTTTTACTATATAGTTGTAACCTGATCTTCAATGAATCTTTCTTGCTCCGGGTCCAATAGCTGTTCCACAGATTTATCCTTTGCCTTTGCAGATCCTGCGAAAGCAAGAGGAGACTAGGACTAGAATATTTTTTTATTAGCCCTGCTGATTTAAGGCTATCTATTTTGACGATTATTTCTTCGTTATACCGAAGGGCATCGTCTAACGACTTTCCGTTGGAAACAATGTAAATAGAATTTAATGGTAGACTACTGATACTATTAAGATGTTGTTGAGCGGAATTTAATTTTTCCGACATATAATTCATCTTCATCAAATCATTCTCGAAGCTTACCTTTCTGGCGGTAAAGACACTTACAACTGAAATAAATATGATGACAAAAATGAGCGCCTTATTCTTATCGAATTCATATGCAGTATACCTATCTATAAAACTCAGCGCCAACATTTCTTTCTTTTTGGACTTCGCAGTATCTTTTTTCAAAAGGTGAGGTAATACGATCAATGCTGTAAAGGCAGCACATACAACGCTCAGTGCAGCAAATAGGCCTAGCTCACGCAAAGCTTCAGACTTGACAAACAATAAGCATAGAAAGGAGGCTGCAGTTATAAAGCAGCTCAACATCAAAGGTGTCGAAAGGTCTTTCAATACTTCTTTTACAGATCCAGTGCTTCGGTAGTGCGTAAAAATGTGCAATGAATAATCTATGGTAATTCCCAAAAGCACCGAACCCATTCCAAGTGCTATCGCTGAAAACTCAGATTTGAAAAAGTAAAGCAATCCAACTGAAAGTATCCCTCCTATAAGTACAGGAAGGAATATGAGAAACACAATATTTATCCGGCCGAAAAATAAGCTGATAAACAATACAAGAATACTCACCGCAATTATAACGGTAACATTAACATCCTTCTTTATCCTTTCCGAATTTCCAACGGAGACGGCGGCGGCGCCAAGGTATTCTGACTTTATTTTATAACTATATTTTTGATTTAAGCTATCACTGATCTGATCTAGCCCATTTATAAGCTTTGCATTGTGGGCAGTTTCGTTTGGCGGCCTTGCCGGAGTAATAAAAAGAATTAGGTGTTTCTTATCTTTAGTAAAAATGTTCTCGTTATGGATTTCGTAGTTGTCTTCAATTTGAAGTCCTTGCATTTTCTTCAATCCAATTGAAGTAAGACCGATAGGGTCCTTTAGGATAAATTGCTTTAGGATAAAGCTGGATGGTGAGATAAGCGTGCGATAGTTCTTTCCAAGTGAAGAGTCTATTTGCGTGTCGCTTACCAGTTCATCTATCTTATTGTAGTCGGACTGCCCTAGAAACAACGGTATATTGTCATATACGCTGTTATAAACATCAAAAATAACGTCCTCAGAAATTTTATGAGTTACTTCTTTGACCAGACCCTTTGGCAAGTTCCGCAGGGCAGCAACATACTCGTCGGAGAATTCAGAAAGCAGATCGGGATTGGGAATGGATAACGTGTCCTTCAAATAAATATTTACGATAAGCTTGTCACTAAACTTAGAATTCTGAAAGACCAAATTTATTTTGCTTATCTTATCATCCTGGGGCATCATCCTTGAGATGTCCTCTTGTAGCTTGATTTTACTAGCAAAGAATAGCGAGAAACTTACTAGTGCCGCAAGTATAAGTCCTAATAAAAGTCTTCTTTTTAAAAAATAATTGTATAAAGAAATAAATAATTGTGACATGACTTATTGTTGTAATTGGCCTTTGCGGGTCTGGAAAAGCTTCAATGAAATGAAAGCTATGATACCGGCGATAAGCGAGGCGGCTATGGATAGAGCGACTGCACCAACTAGGTATTGAAACATTTCTTCTTTTATAGTTGCTAGAGAGATGTCACTATTGAAAGCGATACTTTTTTGAGGGACAGATAACACAATACCCCCTAATCGATGACTGACAAATATAATGATGGGAATCATTGGAGGTATGCTTATATGGGCTGCTAATATAAAAATAACCTTGTTCAACTTTAGAAAATGAGTAAGGGCGATACCGATAATCAATTGATAACCCCAGACTGGGAAGATACCCATGAATACCCCAAACATAATTGAGAATACTTTTCTTTGGTTTGTCTCGTCAGGATTTAGAAGGTTGTCTTTCAAAAACTCAAGGATATTTTTTTTTTTGAATGACCTTATTAAGTTTAACGGTTTTATATAAATTAAAGTAATAATAACTAAAAAAACATTTAAAACGCTTACTCGACTAAAGTCCTGAAAGGGTCTAAAATGGGAAATCCGTTCCTCTTTAG
>DASVUU010000432.1:0-8470 GCA_036386935.1 Cytophagaceae bacterium
CTTGCTCATTTCTTTTTTACCAGTATTAGTTTTTGTCTACCTTTTGATTTTACTGGTCGACAAACAAAACCCTATTTTTCGCCAGACCCGGCCAGGCTTACATGGACAACCCTTTTCGATGTATAAATTCAGAACAATGCGTACAAGCAGGGAATTGGATATTGAATTTCATAACATCACAAGACTTGGTTTATTTCTAAGAAGTCACTCCATTGATGAATTGCCTCAATTAATAAACGTCCTTATTGGAAACATGAGCTTGGTAGGTCCAAGGCCTCTCCTCATGAGCTATCTTCCACTTTATTCTGCAAAGCAAATGGTAAGGCACCACGTCAAGCCAGGCATGACTGGCCTTGCACAAGTCTCCGGTAGAAACAGCCTAGACTGGGATACCAAATTTGATTTCGACATGAAATATGTAGAAAGCTTTTCCTTTAAAACAGATGTAAAAATAATTTTCAAAACGTTCAAAGTCATTTTTGATCGTAAACATGTAAGCGTTTCGGACTCAATTATTGTCAAGCCATTTAGTCGTTCATCTACTACCTACCCATGCTAATTTACGGAAACGGCGGACATGCCAAAGTTGTCAAAGAAATCATCACATCAATGGGTGAGAAGGTCGCCGCTATATTTGATAGCGGCGAATTGGCTAGCGAAACTTCCCTAGAATATAAACCTGACCTATTCGCTGGTGAAAAAATGGTCGTTGCAATCGGCGATAACATGACCAGAAAATTGATTGCAGAGCAATTATACCACAGCTTTGGGTCAGCCATTCATCCTTCCTCGATTGTAAGTCCCTCGGCTACGATTGGCGAGGGATCAATGATATTGCATAACGTAGTAGTACAGGCAGACGCATCTATAGGGAAACATACAATCATCAATACCTCGTCTGTGGTAGAGCATGATTGTATCGTAGGAGATTATTGCCACATTGCACCAAAGGGAACGCTGTGCGGCAATGTGTCCATCGGAGAAGGATCTTTATTAGGCGCTGGAGCGATAGTGCTTCCGGGAATCAGCATCGGCAAATGGTGTGTGGTTGGTGCGGGAAGTGTGGTCACCAAAAATATTCCTGATTTCTCTATTGCATTGGGGAACCCAGCCTTAATCGTGCGAAAAAATGCTCATTTTGTATAGATCTTTTTAGGATATTCCAAAAATCAATTTAAAATCTCTATTGGCCAGAAGTTAAACGGATTAATTATCAACCCATTACTTAAGACATTGCTGGCGCTGTTAACTTTTTTAAAAAACTGGAGGTTAAGAACTAAAAGAGATGTTATGGCTAAATATGATGATAAATCGCAAAAGAAGGTTGAAGAAGTAATGCATGAAATGAAGGAGGGTAAATTAAAATCCGGCTCCGGCAAGAAGGTCACCAATCCTAAACAAGCTATTGCCATAGGATTGTCTGAAGCCAGAAAAGAAGGCGCTAAAGCTCCTAAAAAAACGGAGGCAAAAACAACAGGACAAAGAGGCTCGGCTAAAGGCAAGAAGTCCGAAACGAAAAAGAAGACCACGAAAACCAAATAATATAAAAGCCCTTGATCGGGCTTTTTTTTATTCAATTTTTTGATACCTATTGCGGCTGAGCAAATAAATTTCGTACTTAGTGTTATTCATTGATCGCTGAGAAACAGGATCTTTACATTTTTTTAACATTACATCATCTATACCTAATTCGACTATGTTCAACAGCGCCATGAAATTATTACGGTTATTTTCTTGCCTGCTTTTTATTCTACTCAATTCCCAATTTGCATTTGCAGCCAAGCAAATAGATTGGTATGGGGAATTGCTTAAGATAGAGTTAGAGGCATATGGAGGAAACTACAAATCTGCATTAAAGAAAAACAAAGCACTTCTAATAAAAATAGAAAAGCAATTAACCCTCGACCACCACATTTATACAAAAGCCACCCTACAGCAGGCACGTATTTATGAGGGTCTTGGTGAGCTAGATGCTTACAATTCTATTCTTGAAAAAGGAATTTCCCTAAGCATTAAAAACAGCAAGGAAAATATAGATTATTGCAAGACCCTTTTGGATCTCAGTGATACTCATTTCCAATTTGGCGACATTAAACAGGCACGAATAGCAGCGCTAAAATGCAAGGATATCCTAAGCAATTTAAAACCTTCCGATGAGTATTTAATAGCTAAAACCAATCAGAAACTTTCCGAGATATATTACAAACAAGGGTACCTCAAAAGATCAAGAAACCTAATAAAGGAATATATAACCTTCTATCGGAACAGAATCGTTAAAAAAGAAAATGTAACCGATCCTGCGACTGGTAAGACCGCCTATAAGTCTCTGCCAAAAAAGGAAATAGAATCGAGAAAAAGGGACTACGCAATTACACTCAATCATTGGGCACAGGTAGCCTTTGACAATGGGGATCTTCCTCAGTCGGATTCTATTCTTAAAGTTGCACAAGCGTTTATATCGAAAGAGTTTTCTAAGAAAGACATCTCCTTTATAGAAAACTTATACTTACAAGCTCAACTGCTAGAAGCTAAAAATGACTTCAGCAATGCCTTCGAAAAATACTATGAAGCTTTGAAAATTTCCTCTTCATCCTCCTATGTAAAATACAAGGCAAGCAGTAAATTAGGAATGAAACTCAACGAGCGAGCAATTATTACATCCCGTCTCTCCGGCAAAAACAAGCAAGGGAAAAAGTTGCGGGATATCTTTACCTCTAAGATGAAAGGCGCCTATGGAAAAGGTAACGTCCACTATTCAAATCAACTATGGATAGAATCAGAAAGAAATCATATCAACGGCGACTTAGATAAAGCTGACGAGAAATTTAAAGAAATAATCAACAATCCAAAGATTCCTGCCTCCCATCCATACAGAGTGCAAGCTTTGCAGTCATTATATAAGATCTATATCGAAGAAGACCGTTATGACAAAGCGGAGGAGGCGCTAACCGGTGTCATTAAGATCCAACGTGAACTACATGGAGAGGAAACACCCACCTATCATACGGCTTTGCTTGAGCATGCTGCCTTTTTAGTAAAATATTCCAACAAATTCTTGAGTGCAGAATCTATTTACGAAAAGAGCTTAGAGAGTGTAGTCGGCATAGAAGTAGAACACAGTGCCCCCGTCTATGTTGCCAATATCTATCAAGCGGCAAGTTTCTATGAGTTAACGGATAGGTACGACAAATCATTGAAGATACTTAATAAGAGTCTAGAGGAGCTTAAGAAAAAATTTGGTACCTCTCATGTGTTTTATGGGGTAAGCCTTGATAAACTTGCGGCAGTAGACATTGATCTTGGGAAATATGATGATGCAGAGAAGAAAATAAATAGCGCTTTAGAGCTTTATAAAAGTTTGGGTAGCACTTATTATGACTATAATTTAGATTACTCTCATGCCCTGGAAACCCAGGCACGTCTTTATATTATTCAGGGAAAATATATGGAAGCTGAGGCCACGCTAAAAAAGGCTTATAAACTCACCCGCAGATCGGACAAGGACAATACTTTAAAGATTTCAAGTGCTATCGAAGAACTAGCTACGCTGTACATATTTACAGGAAAGTATCAGGAAACGGAGAAAACCTTATTGGAATCCGTAAGGCTCAAGGAGAAAAAGTTTGGTGTACAAAACCGTTCACTTATAACTCCACTCAATCAATTAGGTCAACTATATCTTATAACGGGTGATTTTGCCGAAGCTGAAAAGAACACCCTTCGCGCTGCATCTATAAGCCAAGTGGTATTTGGTGGAAGCTCAGCAAAATATGCTGAAAGCCTTAAACTTTTGCAAAATATCTATACCTCAATTGGAGATTATGACAAAGCCAGCGATGTGGGGGATAAAGCTTTGCAGATCCAGATTTCCCAATATGGGAAGAATCACATTTATGTTGCAAACACGCTCAGCGAACTAGCGCTTCTAAAATTTTATAGCAACAAGAAAGACCCTACCATAGAGGAAATGTTCAGCCAGTCTCTAGCAATGATAAAAGCTAACTTAGGAGATAGAAATCCTAGCTATGCTCAAGTATCAACTAATATGGCTTACTACTATTTGGAGACAGGTAAAATTCCTGAAGCGGAAAAATTACTGGACAAAGCGAATTCAGTTTGGATAGAAAAGCTAGGCAAAGACAACATCCATAGTGCCGATATATTATACCTCAAAGGAAACATTGCCTACATTAAAGGCAAGTATGCAGATGCCAGAGATCGATACAACGACGCAAAAAATCTCTATGAAAAATTATTTGATAATAATCATCCCCACTATGTCAAATCATTGAGCAAATCAGCACAAATGAATTACATTCTTGGCGATTATAAGACAGCAATCAAGAGTTTTGATCAGACTACAGCTAGTTATTTATTATACAAGAAGAAATATTTTCCATCCCTCAGTGAAAGAGAAAAAAATAAATTTTGGAATTTAATCAAAAGTGACTTTGAATTTTACAACACCATGGCATTGAAACTTGGTCAAAGCAATCCCGACCTGGTCGGCAACATGTACAATTTCACACTTAATACGAAAGCCATATTATTAAACTCCTCTATCAAAGTAAAGGAAAGAATACTTCATAGCAATGATGCTGAACTCATTAAAAAATATGAAGAGTGGATCTCAAAAAAGGAGAATTTGACAACGCTCATATCTATGAGTTCAGAACAAAGAAAGGCAAATGGAATAGATGTAAAAAGCCTTGAGAAAGAAATTGAGACCTTGGAGAAACAGCTTTCCAGCAGCTCAGAGCTGTTTATTTCTGAAGATGATAAGGACCTCGAAATAACCTGGCAGAAGGTAAAAGAATCTTTGAAAGAAAATGAGGTGGCGGTTGAAATTGTCAGATTTAGGTATTTTGATAAATGGTTCACAGATTCTGTCATTTATGCTGCTCTGGTATTGTCTCCTCAAACCAAGGGAAATCCAGAATTGATCCTACTTAATAATGGAAACGAGTTAGAATCAAAATACCTAAAATATTTTAGAAACAGTATAAAGTTTTCATCTGATGACGACGTTTCTTATGATGCATTTTGGAAACCGTTAAAAAAATTAATTAAAGATAAGGCCGTTGTCTATCTATCTGCAGAGGGCGTGTATAATCAGATCAATCTTGAAGCCATCAAAACCCCTGCAGGAAAGTACATCATAGACGACAATGAGCTTATATTAGTCAGCAATACAAGAGACTTGATTGCACGAACAAATAAGCCTAAGAAGTCAAAATCGGATAGTAAATCTCTCGACAAAGTTGCCTTGGTGGGAAACCCAAGTTATTACAATCAAACGTCCACTTTAATCAAAACTGTAACTACAACTGGAGAAAGTAAAGATTTCAAATATTCGGTAAAGCCTCTACCGGGTGCCGAAAAAGAAGTGAAAAGCCTTTTTAGTCTTATGCAATCCTCGCAATGGCCGACGGAAATGTTTTTAAATGAAAAAGCAACCGAAACAGAGGTGAAAAAATTACAAAACCCTAAAGTGTTCCATATTGCAACCCACGGCTTCTTTTTAGAAGACACTGAAGTTGAGTTAGAGAATATCGAAGGACTGAACGATAGCAGAGCAATACAAAACCCTCTCTTAAGATCAGGTCTTTTACTTACTAACGGTGGAAAACTAATGGAGGGTGGAAATCTCTACAGTTATAATACTGAGGATGGAATATTGACCGCTTATGAAGCCATGAATTTAAATTTTGACAAGACTGACCTGGTAGTATTAAGCGCCTGCGAAACTGGCCTTGGAGAGGTTAAAATCGGAGAAGGTGTTTATGGATTGCAAAGAGCATTTTTGGTAGCCGGAGCTAAAAATGTTGTAATGAGTTTGTTTAAGGTATCTGATGAGGTCACGCAAGAACTCATGTTATCTTTTTTCAAGAAATGGATAAATACTGGTGACAAAAGAAAATCCTTTTTGGAAGCAAAAAAAGAGATCAAAACGAAACATCCCGAGCCAATCTATTGGGCTTCATTTATTATGGTGGGTATAGACTAATACCTTCACACGTACCAAAAAAAAAGCCTTCTTAAAAAAGGCTTTTTTAATAATCATTTTGAGACAGGCTCAGGTTTAATTCTATTTCTAATGAGGAAATGTCCGTATTCGGCCTGAAAATCATCCACGTCTGGCGCTAGTTCAATCGCTTGCTGGTAGCATTCCATAGCAGAAAGATAGAGTTTATTTTGCTCGTAAAATTTTGCAAGCATAATCTTATTTAACGGAGTGTTTTCTATGAATTCAGACTTAAGGTTATCAATATCTTTTTTCAATTCTATTGCCTTTGGCGCAGGGATATATTTTAATACATAACCTTCAGATTTGATTTTTCTATTGTCTTTTACCTCTACAGAAATTATTTGAGGTATATTTTCATTGTGTGGGTTAAGTGTTGAAAGGTCAAGGTCGACAAAGCTGGTCGATGTTTCTGCTTTGTGTAAAGTGTCTCCAAACATATTGGTTACAAAGACTGAATACTTCTGAACATCTTTCAATGGTTCCCACCTTATTACTATTGGAGAGCTTAACACCAAAGCACCGACCTCTTTAGGCGGTGCTATAAGATGGATTTTTTCACCATGAATATCCCTCTCTACCGACCCCGTCACGTCCATGTATTTGTGGCGATTTTTACTTATATCTTCATCTTTAGCAGTCATCTCACCCATGACAAAATCAACGTATTTTTTACTTACGCTTGCATTCTGACTTGCTACCTCATTAGATAACTTTGCTACCTCAAAAGTTCCTGATTTCTTTAACTCTATGGTTTTACCGCTCTTATGAACCAGGCCCAAGTATGAGCCTTCGAGCAGGACTAGCTTATCACCCTTGTATAGTTTCTTGCCAATAGTCAACGGCTTTTCCTCCGAGCTTCCTGCGGCAACAAGTCTATTATTCCCTTTGGAGGCTAATACTTTGAAAATTTCTGAACCCTCTTGTGCATTTGACAAGGTAAAAAATATGAGGTTCAGTAGAATGAATGAAATGATTTTCATAGGCTTGTTGATTTATTTCCTTTCAAAGATAGAAATTTCTTTCTGATAGTGTTAAATCCTAATTTGAGTACCCCATGATAAATTTCAATCATATTTCCGCTTAGGAATAGTGCTACTATCACCAAGGAAATATCGAACTTATAATTGAATTTATTAAAAATTAAGACAACAATAAACATCAATATAAGCGCCTCTACCAAAACTATTATGTTGGAACCACCGTCGTACCATTCCTTCAGTTTGAAAAAACAGCAGGTTAGAAACCATATATTGAGAAAGATTAGAATTAACGATAAGCAAGTATTGAGATATTCTGGCATTTCATCAATAAAAGATCCTGCCAAAATCATAGAGACAATATTTGCGTGGACGATCACGCCATACATGTCAGGGTAAGTCTTGCCTATGTAGTTTGCATTCAATGGCGTAAAAAATTTATCAGTCCAGACGTTTTCGTTCACATCTGCTCCGAGGAATCCCATTATAACAATCTTATCCTTTATTACCGAAGGATCAAATTCCTCGTCTAATACCTGCCTAACGTCTAATACATAAAATACACCTTTACTATTGTTAGATACTCCTTCTTTTCTTGTATCGATGTTTCCTCGAAAATTTATCACCTCCGTATCCTTATTCCGATTTAGATATAGATTTGCCGCGGCTGGGTTATAGATTTGAGCGAGCTTTGTGGGAAAGGATGGCACCACGCTATTATCGATAATATCTTTGGGAATACAAATCCTAGATGTTTTGAAGACATCTTTGCCTTCTGTTACCATATCCGCGAAGCCAGTTTGGGCATATTGCATAAACATGGGATGAGAATTTTTCAAAGTGTCTATTCTTGAGTTTCCTTCATCCTCAATCAATTCACTGACCAGCACAAGATTCTTAACCTCTGAGAAGGCCTTCCTTAGAGCAGAGTCGCCTTGTTCACTCTTAGGCTTTCTAAAAAAGGCATCTATACCTATTACTTTAGGATTATACTTATTGATAATATTGATTTGTTCAGCTATGCCCTCGCGATCTAAATTTCCAATGTTTACTACCGTTATGTGATCGTCAAAGTCCGGATTGGTACGAAGCTGAGAAAATACAACGTCGGTAAGCTGAAAGTCACCAAGCATTTTTTCCACAGGATTAAAAACGTCACCAAATGGGATGACAGAAACAATACCCATGATCAGCAACAAAAATATTGTACCGCCTAAAGCATCCCAGAAAAAGTACCTTTTCTTATTTTTCATCCTAGGCTTTTTTCAATACCGCTTCCGTGGAGTATAATTTTTTTTCTATAGAAAAATTTTCTGAGCAAGAAAATAAAAAAAATTCCTTCAAGGCTAATTAAAGATTAGAATTAAATAAATTACAATTTAAAAGTAACAATATTAATCAAATAGAAAGTGGTGGAATCTATAAACCAACATTTTTTATTAATAAAAGGCTATTCCTGTTTTAA
>DASVUU010000433.1:0-4317 GCA_036386935.1 Cytophagaceae bacterium
AGGCCCTGTGTCTTTATTAGTCAGAGGATCCCTGCCCACAACGGCTGACACAATCACAATCTTTCCGTCGCCTTGTACTGCAATATGAGTGGGGCGGCTAACTGAATCTACAGCGAAACTTGAATCAAGCGTTCCGTCCACATTTAATCTTACTATTTGTTCTTTTGGAGGATTATCGTCGGTGCGAAACATACCCATAATCAACATTTTCCCATCGGTTTGCAGAGTTATGTTAGTGGCACGGTTAAAGTCATTTCGTCGCAACGGGGTATTAAAGGTTTGATCGAGGCTACCGTCTTCATTTAACCTCAATATGTTGTTAACAGCAGTCCCATTGAAGCTTGTAAAATATCCTGCAAGCAAAATTTTACCATCTGGTTGCACCACCACTTTAGTTGATCCAAGATCAGTACCTTTTCCTGTATCAAAACTCTTATCTAGGCTTCCGTCTTGGTTGAGCCGTGTAACCCTACTGCTCTCCACAATCAATATTTTTCCGTCTTCTTGAATCGCAACTGATTGTATACCTAAAATATGTTGAAGATAAGGCGCGTCACCAGCATCAAAACTTGTATCTATGCTTCCGTCGCTGTTTAACCTAGCTATTTGATTCCTTGCAAGACCATTGAACATATAGAAGGATCCTGCAATTATGACTTTTCCGTCACTTTGTACAGCTATGCTAGTGATATTACGCCATTCATCAATGCCGCTTCCTGGGTCGAAGCTGTTATCCAGACTTCCATCATTGTTTAGTCGTGCTATTCCCATTCGTGCAATTCCATCATAAACCCGAAAAAATCCACCTACCAAAATTTTACCGTCATTTTGGGTCATTGCAACCCAAGGATCCGCATCAGGACCATCACCATAACTGAACCCGACATCTGAAGGGTTGAAGGTTGGGTCATTTTGACCTGCTTGGGCCAAAGAATTGACCTGTGCGAGAATGACCAGGGCCATTGCAACTATAAAAATGATAGAGCGTTTTTTCATATCCGGATATTCACAAAAATTAATGTTTATAGAAAGTTAGGGGTTCAATTATATATCAGAAAGCCTTCAGTACGATTTTTAACAAGATCCAAAAGTGTGGTAAATGGTTGCATGATAATAAATAAATACTAAAAAATAAGCTAACACCATGGGAGCTAATTCTGCTGCATTTCTATAGCCAAGAAAGAAAATCATATTCTTTGTTAGACAAGGACAGCAGAAAGGTTCTATGGTAATGCTCCATAAGATAGTTTGCAAACCATAAATTTTCCCATCACCTCACGTTATTGAAAGCAACCTTCGGGCCCGAAAAGCCTTATAAGGGAAATTCCAGTGCGCCGTTGTTCATGTCCCCACTAACACCGTCATTACTCGAAAGTGAATTCGTGGTTTTTCCGTGCATTCCGTGGACAAACTTTTTAATCACAAATACCCCAACCTGAGGTCAGCGTCGCCGCGACCAACATAGAGTCTGCACAGGCAGCGAAAAAAATATCGCATCCACCCCTCGCGCAACTGCTCCTGATAGGCGCCCATCTTAAAAGAATCCAAATTAACTGTTACCTTTGCCCAACTAATTATAAACCACACCTAATCCATTTTTCTATGAAGAAAATTTTTACAATCATGTTCCTTGGCTTTTCGTCCATCGGGGCCCTAAATGCACAGTTTAAAGGTGCTTTTTCAGATGTTTATATCTACCGGTCTATGTTTGCTGACATCCCGGGCCAGGTAAAAATCTTTAAAGTTAGCGCTTCATTCTTTTTTGCTTCTTAGGTGAGTTACTCTAATATTAGCTACGATGGCTTGAACCGCATATCAGGCGCAGAGACAAAAACCACAATCACTGGATTTAATTCTATAGTGATCAATACAACCACCGTATCAACGTGGAATGGCAATGTCCAGACATTGGAAAATACTATAAAGAGCGCTGGTTCTACCTCTAAGACCCGAGAGCTAATTACCTATTCAAACAACCTCCCGGTAAAAGTGCTTATCGATACATTATCGACAACGAACGTATGGGGTACAAAATACAAGTATACCTACGCCCACGAGGGAGGTAGGGTATCTAATCTTAAGTTTTATCAGTTAAGAGGTGGAATGTTATCTCTCTATTCCAATGCGACGTTCGAGATCCAAAATGGCATGCCTGTCAAACATAAAATCCTGGCGTATGATAACAACACCGTCATCCCGGATACATTAAATGGAAAATACTATTTCCGCAACAATAGGATAGACTCCATTGTAGAAGCTTACACAGACGGCTACAGAAATGCAAAGTATGTTCCTGAATATAATGCTAACGGCCAGGTTGAAAAGGTCGATAAGTATACAAGCTTTATAGGGGACCTGATGGCTATTGGTTCAGTGTGGTTTTATGGTACAAACGCGCTAGCTACCATGGAAGAGGCGAAATTTGCTCAGCTAAAAGTGGCAAATCCTGTAAAAGAGAAAATAGTATTTTTGAATTCTTTTGAGCCCTTGCCTTATGACTTACTGGATGGATCTGGTAAAAAGCTCCTCAGTGCGACTACGGGTGAAAGCACTGATGTTAGTGCCTTTGGCCATGGTGTCTATTTCTTATCCTTCAAGGGTACGTACGGTGTCCTTACCAAAAAGATAGTGATCGAATAGCGCATTGCATTTATAAAATGTAGTTAATGAAAGGCAATGGCATTTGCATCCCACCTGTGTCATTGTCTTTTTTTATCAGCGTTATATTGCGCCCTACTCATGGTTCTTGCCTCCACGAACCATATTACTACTGGCAAGCAAATCCGTGCCTTTCCGTGCAGCCCGTGGGAAAGACTTTTTCTACGCCTCTAAACCCATCGGCAAAAAAGGTATCAGGTTTAAATTGCCTCGTTCGTCTTTCCCCACCCCTAGTTCCTGTCCCTCGAACCAGTTTTACTCCGAAGTAAATCCGTGTCTGTCCGTGTAATCCGTGGGACAAACTCTTCGCTTACAAACTCATCGTCAACACGGGTATCACCTTCACATTTCCTCTTTCGTCTTTCCTAAACTTAGACATATAGTTATAGTAGGTCGCTAACTTATTTTTATTAGACAAACCGTTAATTAAGCAGATATTCCCCTCATCCGCAAACTTAATCGATTGCTGAAATCAAATGATCCTCTAACCTGATTATTGTCGATATTCTACAGTCCTGGAAAGTCTTTGCTTTTGACACTATTTTGACTACTAATGAATCACTATGCCGGATACACCTCCATTATAAGATTCTCTGGCACAAAATATGTAGCAAGCATGTACCTAACTAATAATTACTAAGCTCATGAGAAAATTTTTTTATTTATTCATTGCATTATCTTCATTTATTTTCACAACCAGCTACGCGCAAGTAGAAAAAGGAAAATTTATACTTGGAGGACTTATTAATCCGAACTTTACCAAGAACAATTACGGGGGAATGGACGACAACACTTGGCGTATAAACACTCAGGTAAGAGCTGGATATTTCTTAACAGAGAGATTTAATTTGGGAATCGACCTAGGCAACGATTTCGTAAGTTATAAACGTGACAACGGAGGTTCTAAATCTATTTCTATAATGGCCGGTCCATTTATGCGGTACTATTTTGTGAATGAAAAATTAGGTCTTTTTGGTGAAGCGGGAACGGGGTTGGGAATAAGCTCAACCAAAAACAATTATGACGGTATGTCTGACGATAAATGGACTAGCAATGCTGCCTACGTGAAATTTGGGCCGGGCCTAAACTATTTTATAAAAGAAAATATTGCACTTGAAGTCTTAATGACTTACCAAAGACATTGGAGGGAATTTCAATCCACCAATGTCTATGCTGTTGACCAAAAAACAAAAGTGCATGTTCTTGATTTTAAAATCGGATTACTGTTTTTATTGTAAGCCTTGATAACTGGCAACACTTTTATTCCGGCCCACCAATCTATGCTGAGAAACGCCAGTTCGGGCCTCAACCCGAATATGTAACATTTTCGGGTTAAGGCCCGAAAATTTCATTACAAGGTAAAATTCGTTTGGTATTAACTCATATACCTTGACAACAGCTTTTATTACTCAAGAACAAATCCGTTCCTCTCCGTGTAATCCGTGGGACCTATTTTTCACTTCATTACTACTCGCGATTAAATCCCACTCATGGTTCGTGTCTCTACCATAGCCGTCAACCTGAGCATTTCTCTACCGTTCAATTCCTTCATTCGCCAACTTATACCGCATTCCCATTGTAAAATTATTATTTGTCAATCGACTAAATAATAGTTACAATTAGGCAAATGAATGTGATTGGGCATTATCACAAAAGCAA
>DASVUU010000434.1:0-9260 GCA_036386935.1 Cytophagaceae bacterium
TCGGTTCTGAGGAAGCAAACTTCCTGCAGATATGGATACAACCAAAACAACAGAATATAAATCCTAGATACCAGCAAAGGTCTTTCCCAAAAGAAAAAAGGAAAAACTCAATGAAGACAATTGTTTCCTCTGAAGAAGGGATGGAACATTGCTGGATCAATCAAAATTCTAAACTATCACTTGGCTATTTTGAGCAGGGGAAAGTTATAGATTACTCTTATAGCGCGGTCAACAAGTGCCTTTTTGTGTTCCTGATTGATGGGAAGATTGCCATCGATGAAAACATTCTTGACAAAAGAGACGGAATTGGCATCTGGGACGCAAATTCTGTCAGCATTAAGGTCTTAGAGGAATCAGAGTTTTTGATCATTGAAACTCCGGTAAATCAGAAATAACTATTTGTATTTGCGGGATTACCACAAATGAAATTATCTTTGACTTAGCACTTACGCTGAGTTCATGAAGTTTGATTTTATACTCGATTCCGTTTCTAAACATATCTCTCTCACAGAAGAGGAGAAAAAATATTTTCTAGGACTTTTGGAATATAAATTGATTCGCAAGAAACAGTATATACTAAATCAGGGAGAAATCTGCCGATGGTCTGTTTTTGTTATTAGTGGGTGTTTGAGAGGTTTTACCACGGATAAGAATGCAGGGGAGCATGTAATAAGCTTTGCTCCTGCCGGTTGGTGGATCGCTGACTTATATAGTCTTCTTTCCAAGCAGCCAGGCCATATAAACATAGAGGCTTTGGAGGATACTGAAGTACTATTCTTATATAAAGATGATCAGAATATTTTATATGAGCAGGTCCCAAAATTTGAAAAATTCTTTAGAATTCTCGCAGAGAATGCACTCGTTGCAAACCAACAAAGAGTGATCGATAATCTTAGTATTTCGGCAGAAGAAAGATACCTTAAATTTTGTAAAACCTACCCCACTCTCATCAACGCACTTCCTCAAAAACACATCGCCACTTATATTGGAGTTACTCAGGAATTTTTTAGTAGAATGAGGACCAAATTACTTAGAGAGAAATAAGTCGTTTACCTCGACCATTTTTATATCAGGCATTATTATACGTTACTTCTCTTAAAATACGCCTGCTCCACGCAACGCATGGTAGAGATCACATCTTCTACATTGTTATCAAGAGATTTAGACGATCCTTCAGCATAACACATGACCTGTGCCATACTACCTATAAAGCCATGCGGAAACCAACTGCCCAACAAAGGAACGTCTATCCACTCGGGGTCTGCCCTGTCGTTGAGGAGGATGTACTCAAACTTATCAGGAAGTCCCTTGGGGTAATCCATGAGCACGCCCAACTGTATTTTAATAGCGCCCTTTGTACCTTCAAATTTCACGAATGAGTTCTGATGCTTTGGACCGTAGTTATGGCTGTGATTGGTATGGATTACGGCTCGAATGCTATCACCATAGTCCATGATAATATCAGAACGGACAGATGCGAGGCGGGGACTTGAGGGGTGCTTAGTAGTTTTGGCAAGTATACTTTGAGGGTTACCTAAAATTGACCTGATAAAATCGAGATAATGTATACTATGATAAGGAATTTCTACGCGAGGGAGTTCTTCAAGAAATTCCCAAAGGTGCCAGGGAGTAAATACGTTTATGTTGAATTCTACATCACAGAGATCTCCAATCCAACCGTTTCGGATCATATCCTTTGCTGCAAGCATAAAGGGTGCATACCGAAGCTGAAAATTGACGGCGGCTGTAAGAAACTTTTTTCTGCAAAGCGCCAGCAGCTCCTCTGCCTGCCTAAGATCGTCGCCCATAGGCTTCTGCATTAATATGACGGATTTTTGCGGAAGTCTTGCAATGACCTCTAAATGTGCAGCGGCAGGAAGCGCGAGGTCGTACACGCAATTCTCTGGGGCCTCCATAATTGCTTCATCGACTGAAGAATAAACCTTGGGAATCTGATAAGCATCAGCGAGAACCTTTGCCTTATTATAATCTTTATCAACAATACCTTCTACCCTAAAGCCTGCCAGTTTGTAAGCAGGTAAATGCGCATCCCTTACAATTCCCCCAGCTCCAATGATAATAATAGGTCGAGAATGGTGAGGCATCTGAGCGGACCACTTTAGTTGCTTGGCATCAAACTGCATGCTTTTGTAAAATCTACGAGTTATTACGGTTAGAAATTATTTTAGAGTTGCCCCGGGGTTATAAATTGTAAAACTTACGGGCATTTTGTTGATAAACTTTATCTAATTCATCGGGAGTTAGCAATTGCTGAAGTACTTCTCTGTACTGCTGCCAGGTGTAGTTGTAGGAGCCAGAAAGTTCTGCTACAGGCCAGTCGCTCCCACAAAAGACTCTTCCAGTGCCAAATATTTCAAGAACATATTCGACAAATGGCTTAATATCTACACTTCTCCACTCCTTCCCTTTCGCTGTGGTAGCACCCAAACCCGAGACTTTGATAGAGAAATTTGGGTTTAAACTTGCCTCTTTCATGAGCATCCCCCATTCTCCAAACTCTTTTGCTATGTTATTAGAAATTGGAGGTTGATTTAAGTGGTCAAAAACCATCTTCAAATCCGGCAGCTTTTCGGCTAGTTTAAGTGCTGTTCTGGTATGGCAATTTTTGATGCCAACCAAATCATACGGGATGTTGTGTGATGCTAACATTTGAAGGCTCTCTACCACAGAAGGCTGAAGCAACCACTTCTCATTGGGTTCATCATGGATCTGATGCCTAACCCCTTTGAACCATGGGTTGGTTAAATACTTCTCTAACGCTCGTTCACAAGCCTGCGGATCCATTAATGGCAACCATATTATCGCGCCCTCGATCCAATTGTGAGACTCTGATAAAGATAGAAGCCAGTCACTTTCCTTTAATTGATTCGTTGCCTGAACTAAAACCGCTGAGGTAACTCCCGCCTCTTCCAATTGTGGATTCACCTGCTCAATAAAATAACTTTGAGCCAGAATAGAGTCGTTACCCTCCAACCAGTAATAAGAGCACCTGTTTAAATCCCAGGTATGCAAGTGTGTATCAATAATTGACTGCATACGGTAGATTTAGAGGTGATATTTTTCTTTTAAACTTTTGTTATGCTCTCCGAGCCAAGGCGCTCCTACTGGAGATTTAAACTTCTTCCCATTAATCCGAATCGGACATCTCGTTGTGGTGATTATCGAACCTTGGCTTGTGCATACTTCTTGCTCCATATCTAATTGCTGATAGGCATTTTCCCTTCTCAGTGCTTCATAGTTCAAAACGGGAGCGCACCAGATGTCGGCAGGTTCCAGAGATTCAAGCCAGCGGGCGGTGGTGTTTCCTTTCAAGTGATTCGCTAAATGCGTTTTTATTTCATCTCGCAGTGTAAACCAGTTTGCAGGTTCGGTATATACCAGTAATTGCTTACAGCCTAAAAGTTCTCCTAATTTCGGAACTGGCGCCATTGCGATTGCAAGATAGCCGTCACTCGTTTTGTAGATCCCATATGGAGCGGAAACATAGGCGTGAGCAGGATTAACCGAAGATCTTTCGGGGAGCTCCCCGCCATCGTTAAGAAACGTGGAGAATAATTCGAACTGATAGTCAATGCTGCTCTCTAGCATATTGACATCAACCGTTCCACCACAACCTTTTTGGGTTCTCCGGTACAGTGCTGCCAAAATTCCTTGAGTAAGATAAGTACCTGCCAGTATGTCTACCACAGAGACTCCCATCGGAACGGGTCCATCGAAGGCTGCCCCACTTAACCAGGTAAGACCTGATACAGCCTGAACTAGAAGATCCTGCCCGGGTTCTCCACTCCAAGCACCTTCGTTACCGTACCCGCTGATAGAGGCATAAATAATCCGATGATTTATTTCCTTAACGGTTGAATAGTCCAAGCCCAGTCGTTCCATCACGCCGGGTCGAAAATTATGAACCATAACGTCCGCTACGACCAATAATTTCTTCACTGCTGCTAGGTCTAGCTCTTTCTTCAAATCTGCGGTGAAACTCTTTTTATTTCGATTGATAGCATGAAATAACGAGGACTGACCTTCCAGCACAACTTTGCTTACATATAATTGCCGGCAAATGTCCCCGGTCACAGGTTTCTCTATCTTAATAACCTCGGCACCCAAATCTGCCAGACGCAAAGTGCAGGATGGGCCAGAAAGGAATTGACTAAAATCAATGATGGTGATATTACTAAGTGGGCCTGTCATACCAGCGAAAACTCTTTGTTTATGGCTTCCGTATTTTCGCCCAATATTGGTGCACTCAAACTGCTATACAGCGGCTGACCGTCAATATGTATTGCTCCTCGCACAGCCCGTACAGTTTGGCCGGAGGATGTAGTTAACTCTTGTTCCATTTTCAAAGATTGATAAGCTGGCTCTTCCCTTAGTTGCTTCCAATTGAGCACTGGCATGACCCATAATTTATATTCCGATAGGCGGCCCAACCAGTATTCATTACTGTCCTCAATAAGTCTTGCCGCAATCCTTTCCTTTATCAGATCACGATCTTCGAAAGGGTCTTGAGTATTTTCTATAAGCGAAGGAAGTCCTGCTGCAAGACCTACAAGTTTAAGGTCAGACATCGCGAGCGCTATGTAACCATCCTTTGTTTGATAAATCCCGTAAGGCGCACTCAGCAAAGCGTGTGCATGGTTGATGTTACTTTTTACCGGAAGTCCTCCACCATTAAACCAGGTGGTCAAAAATTCAAATTGAAAGTCGAGAATGGATTCCATTAAACTGACCTCCACATGAGCTCCTTCACCCTCACTGGTGCGCTGGATTAATGCTGCAAGTATTCCTTGTACTAGATGAGCCCCGCACATAATGTCGGCTATGGCAAGTCCAAATGGCTGTGGGGAGTCGCTATTTCCACTTAAATGACTAAGACCTGAAAGAGATTGCAGGAGTAGGTCCTGTCCTGGTTTATCTTTCCATGGACCTACTTTTCCATATCCTGTTACTTCAGCATAAATTAGGGCAGGATTGATTGTTTTTACGGACCCATAGTCAAGTCCAATTTTTTCCATTACCCCTGGGCGAAAATTATGGGTAAGTATGTCGGCTTGCTTAATGAGTGCCTTTACCGCATCCAGATCTTCGGTCTTTTTTAAATCCGCTGTATAGCTTTCTTTATTACGGTTTATCGTATGGAAGAGCAGCGAGTCATCGCCCACCCATAGGTTCTTTAACACCAACTTACGGCAAGCATCCCCGCCTTGTGGCCGCTCAATTTTGATTACCCTTGCACCCAAGTCAGCCAGGCGTAATCCCGCCGACGGCCCTGCCAAAAACTGACTAAACTCAAGTACGAGCAGGCCTTCCAGTGGCTTATTTAAATTATCCATGTGTCGTTTCCTTTGAGCCGTTACTTATCATCAAACTATCTTTATATATTTGATTTATTTGAGCTAACGCTGATTCCTCCGTTCCCCGACCCATCAAATAATCTCGTACTGGCGCACCTGCCAGGTCTTGGAAGTGCAGGTATCCGTGGTAGCGCGGTCGTACATAGGCACGGTCAAGCGCGGGCAGGGTATTTTGAAAATAATTATTAGAGATAAGGTTTAGGCGGGGGTTTGTCCAGGCGCTTCGATGACCAGGCTGCCCACCGTACTCGGTATATAATCCTTGCTGAACTTCAGGAGAATTAATCCAAACAGCGAACCTCAGACACTCCTCTTTATAGGCCGTCGATGCGGAGATCGCGAGGCCGGTACCTCCAAGGGTGCTTTTCAAACGTCCATGTTGCTTAAATCGAACAAGGTCGGAATAATGAAGTAAGTGCTTCGCATAGCCCACTCGACTATAATTGGCATAACCGTAAGCGAATGGGCAATAGAAGTATTTATCTGTACTTGTCATTGCCTCGGCCACTGCGATAGGGTTGAAATTAAAAATCTCCTTATCGCAAAGGATCCACAGCTGTTTCATAGTCTGAAGTGCTTCCACTCCTTTGCCCTCACTCACAACCTCTTCCTGCGTTCGAAAGGGTTCTTCGCCCAAAGCAAGACAGAACATGTAAAAGTTCATCAGCAAATCAACAGGAATTCCTGGAACCGCGACCCTTCCAGATTCTGCAAGCTCTAAAACCTCCTCCCAAGTGTCTGGTACTTTGACTCCGTTTCTTTCGAGAAGATCTGCACGGAAACTTGCAACAGGCGTAGCTGCATCTATGGCAAGCGCCCACTGATTTCCAGCATAATTATAACTTTGACAGGAATAACCGGTAGAATTAAGCTCCTGATCCTTCAGGTAAGTTGGATCTATATGTTCATTCAAGGGAAGAACGCAAGAAGTAGCAGCAGCTGTGCCGACCCAGGGATGATCAATTATCAAGAGGTCGTATTCGTTCACCAACTTTTCAATGGGAAAATCGGCGAACTCCTGCAAAGTCCTCTTCTTCCAGACAATCTCTACATCGGGATGGAGTTCATTAAAGCGCTGCGATCCTGCCAGCAAAGGGGTAATGCCCCGGCTATGACCCCACGTGATTCCCTTGAGAACTCTTTTTTCTGACATAGCGGATACTAGTTTAAAGCTTTACTTGCGTTCTATACCCCCTTAAGGCATAATAGATGATGAATAAATAACATAGCGCCGGAACAGTGAATGCAACTAGGATATTGGATACATCGCTGATGTATCCCATAACAAGAGGAATAACGGCACCTCCTACTATAGCCATTACCAGGTATGTGGAACCGTCTTTGGTAAAGCTTCCAAGGCCACGAAGGGCCAGCGCAAAGATGGTTGGAAACATAATAGAGTGGAAGAACCCAATGCCAATCACCGCCCGAACTCCAATATTCCCTGTTCCAAGGATTGCAACTAAAACTAGTAACAAGTTCGCAGAGGCAAAAATTGCCAGCAGGTAATTTGGTTTGATCTTTTGTTGAAGTGCCGTTCCAACAAAACGACCCACCATAAACGCGATGAGGTGGTAAGTAATAAACAAAGCGGCAGTCTTCTCAGGGATTCCTGCAATACGAAATTCAGTATAGCGAAAAATGAAACTGGCTACACCCACCTGTGCCCCCACGTAAAAGAAAATGGCTAGCACACCCAGCACCAGCTGCGGATAATCAAAGAGTCCTGATTTTTTTGTCTCAGTGGTATATCCTTCGTTTTCAATTGTCTGTTCTTTGGCCTCTTGTATATTTACCAGGTATAATATGACCGCAATGACAAGAAACACGATTCCCAGAATGATATAAGGTGTTTTTACAGTACTTGCTTCTGCAACACGGTAAGCATTTAGATCTGATGTAGACATGGACGCCAATTGTGCTTCCGTTCTTTGCATGCCGCTCAGTATAAAGCTGCGCGCTGCCAGGCTTGTTAGCACTGCACCAAGAGCGTTGAATGCGGAAGCAAGATTTAGACGTGCAGAAGCCTTGGCGGGATGGCCTAAAGAAGCTCCTAACGGGTAAGCGCCAACTTCCAAGGTGCTATTCCCGCATGCCATTACAAATATTGCAACAAGAAACATGGGAAAAGATAGCATCTGTGCTGCAGGATAAAATAAAAATGCTCCTGATGCGCACAATATCAGTCCTACTATCAAGCCCTTTTTATAGCCAAGCTTTTTAATAATCAGACCGGAGAATCGGGCCATTATAAAGTAGCCTCCAAAGAAAACGAAAGGAATAAAAGAGGACTGAAAATCGGTGAGTCCGCAAGCTTTTTTCAAATGTGGGATTAGGATGTCGTTGATGTTGACCGCCACAGCCCACATAAAAAATAGCGATACCACGATGCTCATTGGTCTTGTGTAGTTGATCGACGTATCATACTCGTAGCTACTTTCGGTTGGTATTGTGCCTGTTGATGCCATCTCCAAATGTTCCCTCAATTAAATTCTCGCTTCTCTACCAATAAAATATGCTCGCAGACCAATACAACTTCGCCAGCCTGATTTCTCACTTCCAGGGTTTCTGTCACAAGTCCATAGCCTGGCTTTTTGTGATCACTTTTTTTGCTAACTGTAATTCGTACTCTGATAGTATCGTTTATAAATACTGGTTTAATGAAACGCAGGCGGTCATAACCATAGCTCATAGAGACTTCGTTCACCAGATTGGCAGTCATTCCGACAGCTACACTGAAGATTAAAGTTCCGTGGGCAATGCGCTGTTTGAAAGGCTGGCTTTTGCACCATTCCGCGTCCATATGGTGGGGGAAAAAATCTCCGGTTTGTCCGGCATGAAGCACTATATCCGTTTCTGTTATGGTGCGACCTGAAGTTTCCCTCGCTGCGTCGAGCGTGTATTGCTCAAAATAGATTTTCTCAAACATAAATAATCAAATAATGCACCTCAAAGCTTTAGCTAATCCAAATTGAATCGAGATAATTATTACCCAAATATCTCGCAAGTGATGCGTTCGTAAAATTAAATCATAAGTCTTTCCGCCTCTTAATCAAAAGCAATTTCTATTTATACGAATCCGACTTCTGCCAAAGAAATTGCTCTTTTGAAGGTCTTATTTAGGAAACATAAGTAGTTGTTCATTTCTACCTTAGTGAGGTATTTAATGCTTGGATGAAGAGGGAGGTAAAAAATGAAAGAGGCTGCCTTTTAGACAGCCTCTCAACTCAAAACTTGCTACTTTTATTGTTTATAAAACTTACTTACCAGCACAGATTTTTTTCCTTTTGCTGTGATGATATACAAACCTTTAGTTAACTCTGACACATCTACTTGAGTAGAATTGTTTTCGGAAACCATATTTTGATGTAATAACACCCTCCCGCTTAGATCAGCGATGCTAAGTTCAGTGATGCTCTCCGCAGACATACTTACATTGATTTGACCGTTTGCAGGGTTTGGGAAAACATTAATAGTGCTTCGTTCTGCGTCCGCCACACTATTTACAAGCGTTACATTCACCGTAAACTCTATAAATGTTGAGTCTACACCACTTCCAGCTATTCCTCCATTGTCTTTTACAAGAACTTTAACTTTTGTAGTACCAACCTTTACTGGAGTCACCACGAGAGTTCCTTCTGTACTAGGCGAGTTGTAAACAAGAGACACCGTTGCAACTGAAGGATCGGCCGCTGTTGCAGTGACTGTCAAGTTTTGACTTTTTACAGCCTCACCGTCTGTTATACCACTCAAATAGATTGTTTTGGCACCCTCATTTATTCCTATTAGTTTATTAGCCAGAGCATCTATTGTCGGCTTCACGTTACCGGAAGTACTGTGAAGCACGCTGATACTATTCGCAGGAAGAAATACAGTTCCAGATGC
>DASVUU010000435.1:0-2523 GCA_036386935.1 Cytophagaceae bacterium
TTTTCATTCAATAGACAAGAAGTTGAGGTTAGCAATGTGCCTGCGCCATTAAACTCTACTGAGCCACCTTCCATTACTATGCCAGGGTGGTGCACCGGAATATTATAATGCTGTGCAATGAGGCTAGGTATAACATCATCGAGGTCGTAGGGAGGATATTTGTCACCCCATGCATTGTAACCCCAATCAATAATAATCTTCTTTGCTGCTGCATTTGGGTTTATCAAAAACGCTGGACCATGGTCCCTACACCACGCATCATTGGTGGGGAAGAGGTGAAATTTTATCTTAGACAAATCAGCATTTGATTTTTGAAGGTGCGCTATCGCACTTTGCTTCATTTGCTCATCGTTCACATTTATATTCACTGTTTCGCCTTTAGAAACTGCATTTATAAACTCACAATAAATCGGGTAAATGCTCTCTATTTTACCAGGCCAAGAAGCCTCCTTGTGAGGCCAGCTGAGCCACGTGGCACTATGTTTCGCCCATTCGGCAGGAAAATAATAACCTAAATCTTTAGGAATATTTTTCATTGAAAAAGATTATTTATTAATTGGAGAAATAGAAAAGTGAAGTTTATAAGTGCTAATCTTCGTCAATAAACCTTTTGGTAATGGGCTGATAGGAATCAATTCTTCTATCTCTCATAAAAGGCCAATGCGTTCGGTAAGAGTCCGTCTTATTAAGGTCTAGCTCTTCGACATGCACCGTCTCGTCATCATGTGAAGCCTTAAATATTAATCTACCAAACGGATTCGATATAAATGAACCTCCCCAAAATTTCATATGTCCTTCAACTCCCACACGGTTTACAGAAACAACATGAAGACCGTTAGCAATCGCGTGAGATCTTTGTATTGTTTGCCATGCATTGTATTGCTCCTCATTGGTCGGCAGGTCCTGATCTTTGGACCATCCAATCGCCGTCGGATAAAATAATATTTCAGCCCCCATCAAAGAAGTAATCCTTGCTGCCTCCGGATACCATTGGTCCCAGCAAATAAGCACGCCAAGCTTACCATATTTAGTATCAAATACCTTATAGCCTGTGTCTCCAGGAGTGAAATAGAATTTTTCAAAATACCCTGGGTCATCAGGGATGTGCATTTTCCTATATTTGCCAAGATACTTCCCGTCAGCATCTAGCACTGCAGTGGTGTTGTGGTAGATTCCATTGGTTCGCTTTTCAAACAAACTAGCAATGATCACTACCTTCAATTCCTCAGCCAGCTTTTGAAGTTCGTCTGTAGAGGGTCCAGGAATAGGCTCCGCCAAAAGAAAATTGTCATACGCTTCTACGTCGCAGAAATACAGAGAAGTGAAGAGCTCTTGAAGACACACAATCTGCGCACCTTTCTGGGCTGCTTCCCTTATTTTTTCCTTAGTCTTTGCAATATTTCCTGCTTTGTCTTCCACGCAAGACATTTGCACCAATCCCACTTTTACTTTTCTTTCAGCCAATTTCTTAATTTTAATTTGCGAAAATATGATTTTTACGAGTCGAAAACCAGAAGTTGTAAGGTTAGGTTCAAAAATTATTGGTCCCTGGAAGCTTTATTCATTCTGACCTAATAGAAAGGCCGAATGCTTCAAATACCTTTCTCAAAAAATTCGATGGCCCGCTCTTCCGACCAATATTTTCCCTCCACCGATTTTTGATAAAAGCCAACATGTCCTCCCGTGTCTGGCATTTCTAGGTATACCAATGGATGATTTTCTGTTTCTGCCATGGGAAAGCATTCGAGTGTCAGGAAAGGGTCGTTCTTTGCATTGACAATTAGCGTCGGGATGCGTATTTTTTTTATAAACTGCTTAGACGAATTTTGTTTCCAATATTCCTCAGCATTTTTAAAACCATGTATTGGCGCAGTGTATCGTTCATCAAACTCATAAAAGGTTTTTATCCCTTTGAATTCTTTAAGAGAAATCTTATCTGGCATCAATTCGGCTTTAGCCTTAAGTTTCAAATGAAGACTTGCCAAAAATCTATTCATATAGACTTTGCTATTGAATTTGGCCAGATGCTTTGCACCTGCAGCCAAGTCAGTGGGAACTGAAAAGACTATAGCTTTTTTTATCAATGGAGAAATTTCATCAGACTGTTCTCCCAGGTATTTGAGTGTAATATTGCCTCCTATGCTAAACCCAATCATGAATATCTCTTTATACTTATTCAATGAAAGGCAATGCTGAATTACATAGTGCAAATCTCCTGTTTCACCACTGTGGTAAAATCGATGTTGTTGATTTATCTCCCCACTACAGCCACGATAGTTCCAAGCTAAAGTATCCCAGCCATGACTATTCAGCGCCTTGACCATTCCTTTTATGTAGCCAGTCTGGGTATTGCCTTCTAGACCGTGAGAAAGTAAAACCAAAATGTCCGAGTCAACTCGTGACCAGTCAAGATCTAGAAAATCATCGTCAGGAGTAGTAAGTCTTTGTCGGTCATAAACAACATTGCCCACCTTCCGGAAGAGGGCGGGCAAAATGGTTTGTAAGTGCCTAGAAAATAAATAA
>DASVUU010000436.1:0-8536 GCA_036386935.1 Cytophagaceae bacterium
TTTTAACTCATTACGTTGGCATTAAAGAAAAGATTAGACTTCAAAGAATATACCCAGGGTATATTCGATGGAAATAAAATCATATTAAGTAAGGCTATTACCTTATTAGAAAGTAGTAAAAAAGAAGACAGAGACATTTCTTTGGCCTTGCTAAAATTCGCGTTCCCTAAAACCGGTAAGAGTTTTCGCATAGGCATTACAGGAGTTCCTGGGTCTGGGAAGAGTACTTTTATAGAATTGCTCGGCCAAAAATACATTTCTTTGGGAAAGAAAGTGGCTGTGCTTACCATAGATCCTTCGAGCGGGCTAGCAAAGGGCAGTATTTTGGCGGATAAGACTCGAATGGAAGAATTGTCTAAAGAACGTGACGCATTTATACGCCCCTCCCCGGCTGGCATGACCTTAGGTGGCCTTCACAGATGTACCAGGCAGGCAATGCTCTTGTGCGAAGCAGCAGGCTTTGATATAATATTAATCGAAACCGTTGGTGTCGGACAATCAGAAACTGTGATAAAAAAGCTAGCGGATGCGGTATTATTGCTCATGGTAACTGGCACGGGAGATGAATTACAATTCATAAAAAAAGGAATCATAGAAATTGCTGACATTATTGTGGTAAATAAAGCTGATGAGGAAAATGTACAAAGTGCAGAGATGGTGAGCAAAGAAATACAAGCAAACATCTCCTACCAGGAGTCCGACTTATGGAAAGTCCCAGTATTGACATCCTCGTCGTTAAATATCAAAAGCTTCGACAAAATATTGTCAATTATAAAGCTGTACGAGACAACATTGTCTAACGATAACCTTATTCACAAACGCAGAACTGAAAACAACATCTATTGGCTTCATGAATTGTCAAAGCAATACGTCATTGAAGACTTTTACAATTCTCCAAAAATAATATCACTCATCACGAACTTGGAAGAAAGCCTTTCCAATGATTCAATTATCCCTGAAGAAGCAGCGGACCAACTTTTGAAAATTTTTAAACCAATAGAATGATTTTAGGGTATTAAGTTTAATTTTACTTGATAAATGATGATAACGAATGATCAAACAAATCTATAGCAAATATACAGAAGAAGATCACAGAGTCTGGACGGCCCTATTTAGCAGAATAATGCTCTTGTTACCAGAGACTGCTGACAAATGGGTCTTGGAAGGGCTTAAAAAAATGGGTTTCCCCTCCGACCACATCCCAGACTTTCACGACATCAACAAACGGATTAGCACTTTCACAGATTGGGAACTCGTTCCATTGGAGAAAATGGTGGAAGACAACGAATTTATCGGCATGCTTGCCGACAACAAATATCCTTGCCGCACGTGGATAAGGACACCTCAGCAGCTAGAAGCTGAAATAGATGAGTATGATATCTTTCATGATGTGATAGGACACACACCCCTGCTTACCAGGCCGAATTACTGCAACTACTTGCGCGGTCTTGGGAAACTTGCTCAAGAGTATCTCGATAATAAAAAAGCCATAAGCCTTTTGAAGAGAGTTTACTGGCACACGATACAATTTGGACTCAAAGCCTCAGACCATGATTTAAAAATTTATGGCGCTCACCTTTTATCGTCACGTTCTGAGACTATTTATTGCTTCAGCGCAGGAGTACCGAAGTATGACTTTAATGTGTCCAAAATTATGGATACGCCCTATGTCAACCATAGATTTCAGGAAAAATATTTTACCATTAATAATTTTGAGCAGCTCTTTGACAATCTTGACGCCATCAAAGCGGAAATTGAGAAGAGGCTAAATACATGAGTTCGGGAGACTACAGGGCCGTTTCCGATTCCTCCACGACCATTACAGAACTGATGATTCCCTCCTACGCAAACTTTGGCGGGAAAATCCATGGAGGAATTTTACTTTCATTAATGGACAAAGTTGCGTACGCCTGCGCATCTAAGCATGCAGGAAATTATTGTGTGACGGTCTCGGTAGACAATGTCGACTTTCTGCAGCCAGTGGAGGTCGGCGACCTAGTTTCGCTGCACGCATCGGTCAATTATGTAGGCAGGACATCCCTAATTATTGGAATCAAGGTAGTCGCTGAAAATGTAACAAACCGGATAGTAAAACATACCAATACCTCTTACTTTACGATGGTTTCCAAAGGACAAAATAATGAGCTCAAGGAGGTGCCTGGACTTATTCTTGAAACTCGCGAAGAAGTAAGAAGGTATCTAGAGTCTATAAAAAGAAAAGAATTAAAAGGGATTTATAAAGAGCAGCTCAACAATCAGAAGACAAATCTCGCAATAGAGGAAGAGTTGTATAAGTTAGAAAATGAGCGGGTACAACTGAATTATAAAACATAAAAGCCACCTAGTTTTTGTTAAATAATTGGAACTTGGGCGCGTTTATCATGTCTTTTGCGCCGGGTTGTAGTCCCCTAGCTTATTATAGAAACTGTGGCTACCACCTCGATCCTCCAAAGTAGATGTTACTTCCAAATTGTTAGATATACTCTAATATGAAAAAGAAAAAAAACGTCAAAGGAAATCAAAGTATTGCGCCTAGGGTAGGCTCTCCTTCGGACGAATCAGACCCAAATATTTTTTCACCCACTTTACCAAACATGCAGGAGCCCATTAAAAGGAGCTATAACCAGGAACCACCCAAGGAAGTAACTAAATCCATCCCATCTTTCATCGCAAATCTATTTTCTGCTGCTACAAGGAATAGCTCTGCGCTGCCGGTTCAGTCAAAAACCACTATGCTATTCGCGTCATTTTTTTTAGGAGGGATTGGACTACACCGTCTTTTGATGGGCTATAAAAATTGGTGGATGATGCTCGTGACACTGGGCGGCTTTGGAATCTGGTCCCTTATTGATTTCACAAGAATAGCCTTAGGTAAAATGACCATGGCCAATGGCGCTCCTCTTGAAAAATAAGCTTTCTCCAACGTCCATTAAAACAGATTATGCTCTTTAACAAAAGATTATAGTCAACCTTAGCCCTTTTCTTCAGGTCTATTATCTGTAAAGCTTTTTCTTTCAATAAGATCAAAGCCGCACCCCATGGGAGTTCTATTTCCGAATTTTATGAACAACAAGAATCTTAAAAGTTCGTAAGAGCTACCTTATAGTTTCATTTATGAATGCCGGTAATCACCTTTTTTACAACAATCTTGGAATTGATCCTTTCAAACTTCTCGCTGAAGTAGGAGGCTTTAGCACTTATACAGACTTAGAATTAGCTTACCCTTTCATTAAACAGTCCAAATCAATTTTAGAATTAGGTGCAGGCTATGGGCGATGCGTGGACTTTCTTATTCAAAAGAAATACAAAGGGAGAGTTATCGCCGTAGAGCAAAGTCCCATTCTGATTGATCATCTCAAGGATAGGTTTCCAACCATCGAGATTCTTCAGGAGGACATCAAAAAATTACAACTAAAACAAAAAGTTGATGCCGCATTGTGGATGTGGTCTGGATTTATCGACTTCTCAAGAGAAGAACAACAAAAAAGCATAAGACTAGTATCATCACATTTGTCACAGAAAGGTGTTTTAGTAATCGATCTTCCTAGGCTTGGGTACCAAACCATTGCGCAACATACAGACAGCCAACATTTGCATTTTGAAAGCCCATTCGGAAATTTGGAATGCTTTTTACCGACCCTGGACGATATTAAATTCTATGCTAGTGAGGCACAATTTAAAACCGTTATCCCAAAAGATTACCTCACTGCGACAGAAAAAGAGAGGACTTTATTTATTCTTCAGAAATAACCTTCAGTTAGTATTTTTGCTGGTACTCTAGTTAGCCCAAAAGATTTTAGGTATACTTTTCCTGGAAATCGTGCGTGAATTTTTCAATTCTCCAATACTTTAAATTCAACTCTCCTGTTTTTTATATTGCCCTCAGTATTGCTACTTCCCTCTCTAGGTGTTTCCTCGAAAGGCATGACCTTTAAGCGTTCTTTAGCAATTCCCTTCCTCACCATAAATTCATAAACAGCCTCTGCCCTTTTTTTACTTATTAATAAATAGTTTTTAGCATGATCACCGAAATTATCAGAAAATCCTTCTATTTCGATTTTTGCACTTGGGCAACTTTCCATGAGTTTAATGACGTTCAAGATTTTATTTTTTGAATATTCTGTCAGCGTATAATTTTCATTCAAAGCAAAGTGTACTCTGTCTTTCAAAATCTCTCCAACCTTTGGACAACTAATATCGGTAGGGCGAACGTTAGCAAGGCTTTTTTCAGTGGAGTTTGTGCTGGCGGTGAATCCTGAGGGGGTATCACCTTTGCTTATTAAAGTTGCAACTTGTCTCTGTTCTGCTAATGGCTCCACAGGTTTCACTAATTCGCTCACCTTAGGCGCTACATCTAGGCTTACTGAATAGATGTCTTCATTACCAAACCCATTTTCGTTGTCTTCGGAATAGTAGCCCTTCTTTCCATCGGCTGTCCAGGAAATGTGTACTTCATCGTCCGCTGAGTTTATCGGGTATCCCATATTCTCTGGGACCGTCCACCCCCCTTTGCTCTGCTCGAACCTTGTCACAAAAATGTCATATCCTCCAATCGTATTATGACCATTGGAGCTGAAATAAAACGTTTTCCCATCGCCAAGCAAAAACGGATCTTCTTCATCATAAGGCGTATTGATTTGAGCTCCCATATTTACCGCCGCACTCCAGCTACCATCAGGTTGCAGTTTGCTATAATATAAATCTAGGCCACCCAACCCATCTTCTTTGTCGCTTGAAAAATAAAACGTCTTCCCATCAGGAGATAGGCAAGCACCTTCCTCAAAATCAGGTGTGTTTATCTTATCAGTCATCTCCAGTGGCTTTGACCAGATATTGTCTTTTTTCTCTGTCCAGAGAATGTCTCCTTCAGCATCACTATTCTGAACGAACATTTTATATCCATCAAATGAGATTGCCAAAGGCTCGTCGTGGCCACTGGTATTTACAGTAGTATCTATTTGCTTTGCTGGGCTCCATTCTCCATTTGTATTTACGGAGAAGTAGATGTCATCGTAATACTGCTTTGAAGTGGGATCAAGCTGCCCCCCCTTAGTATGCGGACGACCGGACGAGAAATAGATAACTTTTCCATCAGATGTGATTAATGGATATTTTTCTGAATATGGACTGTTTACTTTTGCTCCGACGTGCTCGACAGTACTGCCCGTGGGCTTCGCTACGAGTATTTTTCCAGCTTTACACTCTTTTATAAAACGGTCCATTTCATTTGCCAGTTCTCGCTCATGCTCGTGCTTCACATTAAGAGTTCTTTTATATAGCTCATAGTGACTTATGGCGTTGTCAAATTCATGCTTGTGATGGTAAGCGCGCCCAAGAAAGTATTCAAGATCTAAGTGTTGCTTTTTTAAATCTAATTTTTGTGCTTTTTCAAGATAACTAACCGCTTGGCTCTTATCGGTAGTATGAAGATAACTGATGCCGGTTCGGTAATTACTTACCATATCGTCGGGTGTGGTATTTAATATTTTTAAATAAAGGGGAAGGGCAAATTTGTAGTGCTCATGGATAAAAAACTTATCTGCATCAGCAGTCAGTTGAGCAAATTCAGAGGTTTTCGTTGGATCTACCTTCTTTTTTTCAGGAAAAGTCTGGGTTGAGCTTTTTAATTTTTTATCAAGTTTAGCTTTTTCTCTTTCATTAAATTCCTGCTCTTTCTTTTCCTTATTGGACTTCTTTTCCTTCGTGCTTTTATCCGTCTCTTTAGAAATTTGCTCTTGCCCAAACGCTGACTGTTGAGGCAGGAGAAGTAGAGTGATGTAAAAAGTGCAAATGAGGGTAATGGCTGGTTTCATTTTTAAAAGGTTAAGCTGGTTAATTACTGGTAATTCACGGGTACATAAAGGATCTTTTTAGTTTCAAAGAACTCCTCCTCATAAAATGATTGTATTTCAAAAATTTTGTAGCTCTTTTTAAGTTCGCTAAGCTCTTCGGTCAGGTCCCCTCCCTTTAAATATAAAATGCCGTTTTTGAGGCCATGAGCACTTTCTTTTTCAAACTTATTTCTAACCCAATGATAGAAAGGAAGTATTTTTGTGACGGCCCGACTTACTACAAAATCAAATTTACCTTCAACATCTTCAGCCCTGCCATTTAAAGGAACTACATTTTTTAATCCGAGCTGATTTGAAACCTCTGTAACTACTTTTATTTTTTTTCCAATGGAATCTATCAGGGTAAATTTGACCTCAGGAAAAAAAATAGCCAATGGCACGCCTGGGAATCCTCCTCCTGTTCCAACATCTAATACCTTTGTTCCACTCTTAAAATCAATGAACTTGGCAATTGCAAGCGAGTGTAGAATATGCCTTTCCAGTATAAAATCAATATCTTTTCTGGAGATAACATTTATTTTTTCATTCCATTCCTTGTATAATGTAACTGCATTATGAAACTGGTCTATCTGCTGAGTTGAAAGGTTTTTAAAATATTTTAAAATTAAATCCACTATTTATATGGCGTCTTTTCTATGTTTAATTAGATCATATAGCAACTCTCTTGCACGATGCAGCTGCGCTTTCACGGTACCTAAAGGGGCATCGATCTCTACAGCTATTTCCTCGTAGGATAGCTCTTGAAAATACCTCAGCTTTACTAGCACTTGGTATTTCGGAGGTAATTTAGTGACGATAGCCTGTATTATATCTACTTTTTCACTTTTTATAGTTTCTTCTTGGGGGTTAAGGTTCACATCGCGGATGTCGATGTCTACACTATCCCCATTATCATCCTTGAATGTATTACTGATGCTAAATGTATCCAGCTTTTTCTTCCTGATAAAATCTATACAATTGTTCGTTGCAATTCGAAACAGCCAGGTACTAAAAGTAAACTCAGGATTAAATTTCTTTAAATTTTTAAATGCTTTGGCGAATGCTTCGATTGTCAAATCCTCCGCATCATCAACATTCCTGACCATTTTTAATATCATATGGTATACTGGCTTCTTATACCTTTGCATTAGCTCGGCATATGCCTTTTCATCACCATTTTCCTTAGCCGATTCAATGAGTACAAAATCTCTTTTGGCCTTCTCGGAAAACTCTTTGTTTACTTCCATGTCACTTTTTTTCGTATAAGCACTGTGATTCCAACGATGGTATTTATCCAGACACAAACAAAGTCTAGAAGGGGTACCATAAACCATGCAAACCTATCATCGAGCTTTACAGATACAAATTTTTGAATCAGTACCAGTCCTAAAGTTCTTAAAATAAATATAATTACTACAAGCAATGTATGTTTATCTAAGAAAAAGGCGAAAAACGAGGAAATGTAAAACAAAACAGTAGCAAGCTGAAAGCAACCTAAGTATATTTTATCCAAAATGTTATAATATATACCTGCGGTCTGATGTCTCCTCTTTTGAGAAAACCATTGCTTGTAAGTAGTCTTCGGAATTGAAACCGTTTGGGCATTTTTTTCTAGTTTAATGCCTACATTTCTTCCATTCGACGAATCGCGAACAAACAAATCATCATCACCTCCTGCTACATGGATATGCTTCTCAAATCCAATCTTTTCGAATAAAGCTTTTTTATAAGCGATATTTCTACCGACACCCATATACGCATTTCCTGATAAAGTGGATGAAAAAAATAGCATTGCACCTTGAAAAGTGTCAAATCTTATTAAAAAATTTAGCAAGCCACTGGTTCTCTTATAGGGAGAATATCCCAAAACGATCTCCACATCTGGCAAAAACCCCTCGAGCATTCCCTTCAACCAATCGTTAGACACCGGCACACAATCCGCATCTGTCAACACTATAACGGGCTTTTGTGCCATCAATATAGCGCTGGCCAAGGCATGTTTTTTGGGAGATTTATTAAGGGGCGTTTGGAGGATATTTAAATATTTTATTTTCTGACTTTTCAAAAATGTTTCGGTTCCGTCAGTAGACCTGTCGTTTGCAACTATAATTTCAAAATCGGAATGAGACTGATTTTTAATGGCCGGAATAAGTTTTTCCAAATTGCCAAGCTCATTGTGGGCGGCGATTACCACGGAGATCCCCTGCTCTACTCCGTTCCTTAAATTTTTATATTTTAAAAATTCATAGTAGAAAAAGCTATAGTAGACAATTGAAACAATAGAGGAAGTAAGTAAAATAGATATCCAAATCAATGATTAAATCATTTGTATAGCGAAATAAAGTACAAATTAATTTAAATAGGTATAATTTTACCTATGTTTTTTCAAATCAATAAAAAAGATGCGCTAAGTAATGCCCGGACAGGAATTATTAAGACCGCACACGGAGATATTCAAACTCCTATATTTATGCCCGTCGGAACGGCAGGTACAGTGAAGGCAGTCCACCAAAGAGAACTTCATAATGACATTCATGCTGAAATTATTCTTGGAAATACTTACCACCTTTTTTTAAGGCCTGGCATCGATACCATTGAAAAAGCAGGAGGGTTACACAAATTCAACGGTTGGGACAAACCTATACTGACGGATAGCGGTGGTTATCAGGTATATTCCATGTCCGAAATTAGAAACATCACCGAGG
>DASVUU010000437.1:0-5464 GCA_036386935.1 Cytophagaceae bacterium
AAATTCATCAGTTTTAAATTCCTCAAAAGTTAGCCCCTGCCCCCCTTCTTCTAAATCTTTAAATGCCGCAAAATCAACACTTTGATTTTTTAATATTTTGTGTGTTTGCAATAAAGTTGAAACATAAAAATTGAGCTTGCTGTCCAAATAGTCATTCCTGGAGAGCTTAGCGAAGAGTATAGGCTTAGCTAGCGCCCAAATCTTTTCTAAAAGTTCTCTCTCTCGAAAGTATATAGGTAGATTTTGTGCATAACTACAGCAGAATATACCCCCAACGTAATTATCAAAAAAGTGAAATGTATCATAGTAGTCATCAGATAGATCTTCCGCTCTTTCGGTTAGCTCTAGGCCATATTTATTCTTGTATCCTGCTATAAAATCTTTAACCTGTAATTCAAACGTAATGGCTTTCCAGAGTTGTTGAACAGATATTGGCAAAAGGGAGGTTTGGTAATATTTATTGTACAATATTGAAGTCTCATGAGTAAATCTTTGGTTTGCGTAGGCCCATTTAGCTTGCCTCTTCATTCGAATTTCATCAGTCTTAGCTGTATCCAGCCAAATCTTCGCAAATAGGCTATCATTGCCATTGAAAATGTAAAACCCCGAGGTATCCCAAGGCGCCGTAAAACTTATTCGTTTATACTTTAATAGCAGCGCAGGATCTATATAGGCTTCCTTTTTAAAATTTGCACATGAAGAAAATAATATTAGAAGAAGAAAGTATGAAAATCGAATTGACATATCTGATGTATTAAGGATGAAGTATGTTTCGTTTTTAAAAAATATTTTCTCTTAAATCGGTTAGTTAGATAGTCAATAATTATGTTAAAAATCATCTAACTTCCCTAGGACTTTTCCTATCTGCGGGTAATTTTTTAAATAACCGTCGGAGATTGGGATACTCCTATGTTGCTTGTGGAATTGAACAATTAAGGAGACAATCCATAAAAATCCCGTTTTACCACCGCTCAGAGTTGGTCTCTTAGTAATGTAATTTTAGTTTATACGAGATTGTCGAGCTTTCTCTTTGACATGCTATAGATCCCTAATATTAGTAACCTTTCCTTCCTGAATCGTAAGCATTTTGGTGCCATATTCCCAATACTCTTTTTCGGGAGTACCTTGTGTAGTCAAGATTACTTGGTCGGGTTTACCAACAGATAATTGCAATTCTTCTTTGCTCATGCCGAGCTCAATTTTGTTTTCTAGGAATGATTTCCATTTGGTCTCACCAAATTGCTTTTTGATTGCCTCAGCTCTTGCAGGACTAAACACATAGGTTTCATTATTTTTATGGTCGTCTAAGAGCGCAATTTTTTCTCCTGCTAGACTTTTTAAGATCAACGCCGGTTGCCCCCAATTTGGGTCAACCATATAGTCAATACATGTCCACACTTTTCCAGGCACAAACTCTACTTCCTTGCCTGTCACTATATCGAGAAGAGGCTCACCCTGTGCATAATCCCACTTTCTCTTTCTGGTTATAAAACTTTTTCCGACTAGTAGTTTTTTCTGTTTTTCAAAATATCCTCTTACAAGGAACGGATAACCTGACGGTCTGGTATCTTGAGGGAAGTATCGATAGTAAACTATATCTCCAGAGGACTTACTTTTTAATTTTAAAAAGTATCCGTGATACGACAAGTCAGGATTGCCTTTTACTACATCAAGTACTTTGAAATACTTTTCACTCAGTTCCTCATAAATAGAATTTTCGACAGCTTGGCAGCATTTGTAAATATTGGATTTCTCCATCTTGCCGTTAGAGTACTTTATATTAGGGTCCAAAATAAACCCTTGATACCCCTTTTCTTGAACTGATTTATTTTTTGGTAGCACATAGAGTTCCTGACCAATATATCCATGCGGCTTGTCTGCTAGGTAGTTCGTCAAGCTATCGTACCTTATAGAGTTGGCTTTTTTTTCAGCATTAAGAGTAGTTACTTGGCACGAGCCTAAATGTGAACAGTAAAAGAAGAAAACAATGAGGTATTTCATGATAATAAAGTAAAAATTGACAAAAAAAAAGTTATTAGAGTAAGTAGTCTATTGAATAAAAACGGATAACTATTATAGTAAAATCATTTCATTATTCTCTCTCGAAAAGTTATTAGACTTAATGTCTAATTGGAAATCTTGAAATTTCGATCATTATAAACCAGCGAAGTTACGACAATCTTTACATCGCCGATATCCACTCCCTTAAATCAATGATAGGATTCTTCCCATACCACACGGCCGAGAAAGCCAGAAACAATAAAAATAATGCAAGCAAAAAGCCTATCACAGAACCTATAAGGTTCTTGCCAATGATTTTTTTGCTCTTCAACATATACTTGTTAGATATGCCTTTGAGGAATTTCTCCATGAATTTAAACGCAGGGTAGAAGACCAATACTGCTATCAACATAGAAATAGCCACAGATTTATAAGGGCTTGCATCATCTTTCCAGCGGGAAACGAACGATAACGCATAAGCATGTATTAATTCTGCAAGCAAAATGGTGATGATAATCACCGCATATCTGTTAAATCTCTTAGTCATCGCCTGTTATTTTTTTTTGCCTTCGTTGTACTCCTTATTCAATCCTTGAACCACCGTCTTTGTTATATCTAAACTGTCGCTTCCATAGAGTACTCCTGGGACGCCTTTTTTATAAGTGAGTATGTAAGAAAAATTGTTCTGTACGGCAAGCTTTCTGAAATAGCCATATAAATTGGAAAGTAGTTTATCGTTCAATTCTTTTTCTTGACTAGCCAATTGCTGAGATTTTCTATCGCGCAATTCTACAAGCTTTTGATTGTCTAGCATAAGCTGCTGCTCTTTGGTAGCCCTGTGCTGCTCGGTCATCATGGCTTGGTTTTGTTGATATTGCTGATAGTCCTCCTCAAGCTTCTTTTGCTTTGCCATCAGTTCAGTTTCAGTGTTCTTCAACTTACCTTCCAGGTCTTTAGATATTTTTTTATAGAAGTCATAATTCTCCATTAGAGAATCATAGTTTACATAGACCACCTTTCCTGAATTAGCCCCCACGTTTTCAATAATAGGCACAGGACCAATAGGCATCGAATCATTTGTAGCAGTAGCCACCTCATTTTTAACCGCAGTGGGTTGAGAGCCCTCGGATTTGCTGAAATGTAAAAAATATAATATAATGACTGCTATAGCCAAAACTATGTTGATACCTAAGGACAAATTTTTTGACATCTTGATTCTATTAGCTCTAGAACATTTAATCGCTCTAAAGGAATGCGTTAAAGTTAATATTATTAATCAATGTCAATATTATTTATTTAACGTTAAATAAAAAAATAAATGGGCCGGGAGCGGGCATACCTATATAAAAAAATAGCTGCAAAAGTTATATCTTGGTAGATTATTTTCGATCACACCAGTCAAAGGGATTTGTTTCTAATATTTTGAATAAACTAAAAGCATTTATTAAGCGTCATCCTTGGGTCTGGTACGTCGCAGCAACCTTCTTCTACATAGTATTTGCATTTACAATGCTGTACTTTATTCTTTTTGTAGGCATCATAGGAAGTATCCCGGATCAGAAGACCCTCAAATCAATTGAAAATGCCACGGCGTCTCGAATCTATTCCTCAGACGGGATAGTATTGGGCAAGTATTTTATTGAAGACCGAACCAATATAGAGTACAAAGACCTCTCACCCGACCTGGTCCATGCCCTTATCGCAACTGAGGACAATCGATTCTATGAGCACAACGGGGTCGACACAAAAGGACTGTTACGGGTGTTATTCAAAACGATCTTAATGGGTGATGCAAGTTCAGGCGGAGGAAGTACCTTAAGTCAGCAGCTTGCCAAGAACCTGTTTCCGCGCCAATCTTATTGGGTGCTCACCATGCCCTATAATAAGCTCAAGGAATCTATCATAGCAACAAAATTAGAAAAGGTCTTTACCAAAGAGGAAATCATTACACTCTATCTTAACACTGTATCTTTTGGTGACAACGCATACGGAATAGCATCGGCATCCCGAAGGTTTTTTAACACAACTCCATCTAAGTTAAAGATCCAGGAAGCGGCAACCCTGGTAGGAATGTTGAAAGCAACCACCTCTTACAACCCGCGCCGGAACCCAGAAAAGTCTAAAAAGAGACGAAATGTGGTGCTAGACCAGATGGTAAAATATCGATACTTAGAACGAACAAAAGCTGATTCAATTAAAGCTCTTCCATTAAAATTAAAATTCAGACAAATTACCCACAGCGATGGATTGGCGCCCTACTTCCGAGAGCATCTGCGACAGCGTCTAATGAAATGGTGTGCCGAGCATACAAAAAGTGACGGTTCGAATTATAACGTTTATACCGATGGGTTAAAGATCTACACGACCATCAACTCAAAAATGCAGAAATATGCGGAGCTCGCTGTGGCTTCTCATATGAAAGTATTACAGAAATCATTCTTTGACCATTGGGGAAGTACGAAACCCTGGGGCGAGAACTCCAATGTTGTAGAAATGGCCATTCAGAGATCCGAACGCTTTCAGCGGCTGAAGGAAAAAGGGTATTCCGAAGAAGAGATTGATAAGGTATTCAATACACCAATACCAATGAAGGTATTTTCATGGGCTGGAGAGCTTGAGAAAAAGATGAGCCCGCGGGACTCTGTCAAATACTATCTATACTATCTACAAGCCGGCTTTATGGCTATGACGCCAACGAACGGCCACATCAAAGCTTGGGTAGGAGGTATCAATCACAAATATTTCCAATATGATCACGTAAATATAAAGGCAAAAAGACAAGTTGGGTCAACCTTTAAGCCTATCGTATATGCTGGGGCGCTAGAGCAGGGGGTGAGTCCTTGCGAATACTTTCCAAACGACAAAGTGGTGTATGAGCAATATGAAAACTGGAGTCCAGGAAACTCCAATGATCAATATGGTGGGGAATATTCTATGCAGGGAGGCCTCACACATTCTGTGAATACCGTTTCCGCTCAAGTAATACTTAAGGCAGGTATAGGAAATGTGATAGGTTTGGCAAAGAAGATGGGAATCGAAAGTCCGTTGGAGCCAGTGCCTTCGCTATCTCTCGGCACGGCAGATATCTCCTTATATGAAATGCTTGGTGCCTACGGCACGTTTGCGAATAGAGGTAATTATGTACAGCCAATTTACCTTTTGAGAATTGAAGACAACGACGGAAATATCATAGCCAACTTTACCGAAGAGCAAGAAAAAACAAAGGCATTGTCAACAGACAATAATTTCATGATGGTCCGTATGCTACAAAATGTTGTTAACAACGGAACAGCCTCTCGCTTGCGCACACAGTATGGACTAAAAATTCCGATCGCAGGAAAGACAGGCACTACACAAGGACATGCAGATGGCTGGTTTGTCGGTTTTACACCCGCCCTCGTAGCAGGTGCGTGGGTAGGGGCCGATGACAGAAGAATACATTTCCGTTCACTTGATATGGGAC
>DASVUU010000438.1:0-1626 GCA_036386935.1 Cytophagaceae bacterium
AAAATGTAACAGGGATGGTATATTTTACATTTAATCAAAAAAATTAAAAAAGTGCACTGAGTTTAAAGTGCTTTGGTCAGGCAGATTCCCACAGCAAATCTTCCGGTCGAAATACTCTCCTTTCTTGCGGAAAAAAAATGGTTACTGCTTTTGTATGTACATATTCCGGCCACTTCGATAGATGACAACGGTAACCCCGCTTCTTGGAGCTGCAATACATTTGCTTGCCAAAGATCCAAATGCGGTTTTCCATCTTGAGCAAGAATCACCTTGCTATGGAATTTAGGAAAAGATTTGGTGACCGCATCGACTACCTCATTCCCTACTTCGTAGACCTCAGCACAGATCGACGGTCCTATTGACGCGATCACGTCTTTAGCTTGGGAGGAAAAGTGATCCTGCATAGTTTGCAATGTTTTAGTGACAATCTTGCCGACTGTGCCGCGCCACCCGGAATGTATTGCTGCAATCACTTTTGCCTTCGGGTCATATAATAAAATAGGGACACAATCAGCCGACATCACATTGATACAAATACCTGGAATCGCCGTTATGAGCGCATCGATGTTCGCATCTAGAGCATTTGAGCAGTTCCTGATCACTTGTACGTTTGTACTGTGCGTTTGATCAGGAAAAAGCATGCAATCGTTTTGGATACCCAAGTTGTGAGCGAGTAGTGACCTATTTTTACGGGCTTCTGCTGCATCCCCAACTTTGAAGCTTAGGTTAAAATCTCCAACAGCCCCATCTGCTGTTCTCCCTGAAACATAGTGAGAGATCTCTGGAAATGGTGAAAGATTGGCAAATTGATAAAGGCTGATATCCTTGAAGGCCTTTCGATACATTTACTTTTTTTTCAGTTTATCGTGAAATACTTTTTTGAATTTTTCCAGTTTCGGTTGAATTACAAAAGCACAATATGACTCCGAACCATTCTGGTTGTAATAATTCTGATGGTAATCTTCTGCCTTATAAAATTTTGAGATTGGGGTAATTTCAGTGACAATTGGCTTACTCCAGGCGCCTGATTCGTCCAGCTTTTTCTTATATATTTCAGCAAGTCTTTTTTGATCTTCGTTGTGATAAAAAATAGCAGATCGATATTGGGTACCTTCGTCGTTTCCCTGTCTATTTAAAGTAGTAGGATCATGAGTTTTCCAGAATACTTCCAGCAGTTCTTCAAAAGATATTTTCTGAGGATCATAAGTAAGCTGGATCACCTCGGCATGGCCGGTGTTACCCCTACAAATTTGGTTATAGGTTGGGTTTTCAGTCTTACCGCCAGTATAGCCTGATGAGACGGTGTAAACACCTTCTAAATTCTGAAAAAAAGCCTCTGTACACCAAAAGCAGCCAGATCCAAATGTTGCTGTATCCATTTTTATATTCGTATTTAAAGTTGTGTTATTTAAGTTGATGTTGCTTTTAGCTTTCTTTTCGGCACATGATACCAAATGAGACGCGATCATTACCGCAAATATCGCCCATGAGCCAGTCTTAGAGAATTTCATCTGTTTTATTTAGTTTTTAAATGTTACCTACAATTGATTATAGGACAAAGATTGCAGCCCTTTAGTTTAAGCGAACCTACGGAACAAAATTTAGACTATGCATCCATCCTGACAA
>DASVUU010000439.1:0-2944 GCA_036386935.1 Cytophagaceae bacterium
AAGAGAATTCAGACTTAAGAAGTCTTATCGAAAAGCAAATTGATGAGATTAAAAACTTTCAAAATCAAGATAAAATCACTAAAATTGTATCGTCAATAGCAGATGATACTCAAAATTCTAACGAGCTAAAGCTTAAGTTGAATGAGTATATAAAAGAGATTGATAAGTGCATTGCATATTTAAGTGAATAATTAACCATAGCTTTTCCCATATGGGAGAACTTTCTATAAAAATTAAAATTGGTGACCGCGAATATCCAATGAGGGTCAACCCCTCCGAGGAAGAACGCTTGAGACTTGCAGGAAGGATTTTAAACGAAAAGCTTAAAAGCTTTCGAGATTCATTTGGAATAGATGACAAACAAGATTTACTAGCAATGGTAGCTTTTGATTGTATGGCTGAAAAGATTAAATCGGAAACAGAGATACACGATTTAGAATCTTCTTTTTTTGCGAAGTTATCATCAATACAAACACAGATAGATAGCGCTTTATCTGATTAATTTTTAAATTATTTTCCGCTTTGCATGTGCTTTCAACGATCTGCTGAAGGTTTATTCATTTTAAAAATTTATGGAAGTAATAATATTTGTCATTCTTGCCTTGGTTATAGGCGTTGCAGTTGGGTTTTTTGTGGATAGAACCCTATTTAAGAAAGACCTCCAAAAATATGATTTGGATGCCCATGACAAATCTAAATTGATTTTAAAGGAAGCAGAACTGCAAGCAGAAACATTAAAAAAAGATCGAATTCTAGAAGCGAAGGAGAAGTTCTTAAGACTAAAGGCTGAATTTGACGACGAAGCGAATAAGAAAAAAAATCTAATTCTTCAAAATGAGGCTAAAATCAAGCAAAGAGAGCAGAACCTCTCTAAAATGATTGAGCAGAATCAACGAAAAGAGGCTGAAATTGACAGCATGAAAGAAAATTTGACTGCTCAATTGGATATCTTAAACAAGAAGAAAGAGGAAGTTGAGAAAATGCGCTTATCGCAGGTCACCCGACTTGAGAAAATTGCAAATCTGACAGGAGAAGAGGCGAAAGCACAGTTGGTAGAAGCATTGAAAGACGAAGCTAAATCAAAAGCATCTTCCTACATTAAAGATATCGTTGACGAAGCGAAACTAACTGCCACAAAAGAGGCTAAAAAGGTAGTTATAGAGACGATTCAGAGGACTGCCACTGAGCATGCCATCGAAAATTGTGTCTCGGTCTTCAACATCGAAAGCGATGATATAAAAGGAAAAATAATTGGTCGCGAAGGTAGAAATATTCGTGCGTTGGAAGCGGCTACTGGCGTCGAAATTATAGTGGACGATACCCCTGAAGCGATCATCATTTCCGGCTTTGACCCTGTGAGAAGGGAAGTTGCAAGGCTATCCTTGCATAGATTAGTTACTGACGGACGTATTCACCCCGCAAGGATTGAAGAAGTAGTGGCCAAAACTTTCAAAAATATCGAAGAGGAAATTATAGAAATTGGCGAAAGGACTGTAATAGACTTAGGAATCCATGGCCTACATCCAGAATTGATTAAGTATGTGGGTAGAATGAGATTCAGATCGTCTTATGGCCAGAACTTATTACAACACTCCAGAGAAGTAGCCAAAATGTGCGCAACAATGGCCGCAGAGCTAGGTCTCAATGTAAAACTTGCAAAAAGAGCTGGATTGCTGCACGATATAGGAAAAGTTTCACCTGAAGAACCAGAATTACCCCATGCCCTGCTAGGCATGGAACTGGCTAAAAAGTATAAAGAAGTTCCCGAGGTTTGCAACGCCATAGGTGCCCACCATGACGAGATTGAAATGACTTCGATGATATCTCCCATTGTCCAGGTTTGCGATGCGGTTTCAGGCTCTAGGCCTGGCGCTAGAAGAGAGGTGATGGAATCGTACATAAGACGACTGAAGGAATTAGAAGAGCTGGCTATGTCGTTTGACGGTGTTACCAAATGCTACGCCATTCAAGCGGGACGGGAGCTAAGGATCATGGTCGATGCAGAGAATGTGAGCGATGAGAAAGCTGGCCTATTATCGTTTGAAATATCTAAGAAAATAGAGAACGATATGCAGTACCCTGGCCAGATCAAGGTAACTGTTATCAGAGAAATGAGGTCGGTAAGTTTCGCCAAGTAAACTATTGCATCGTTAACTGGAATCTGAAGGCGTTTAAAGTACTAATTGCCTATAAAGCCTATTTAAAGTTTCTTCTGCATTGTTGCATAGTCCTGGATGCACAGCTGATGTTTGAATAATGGTGCTTCTAGCCGAGATAAGCCAACGGAACCTTTCTACCGGTGGCATCTTCCCAATGGCACCCCCTTTAGGATCTCCGCAGCAGATTTCATCAAAGGCAGTTAGTCTTTTTTGGAGTTCGGCTATCTCTAAATCTTTTGAAAAAACGTTCAACTTCTTCTCATCGATATGAAAAATGACTTTGAGAAAACTTTGATTTTTACAATATAGAATTACACCAACGTTATAAAACTCCTCCCTCTCCACTTTCGGGACTATTCTGAGTATTGCGTATTCAAATAAGTGCTTCTCTTGCATGCAGGGCTTCATTTAAAAATATATCTGAGTTTGCAAGTCGCATCGTTAAGAATCGCAAATAGGCATTTCTTTGGTCATCTCCAGAACTGAAGGTGCCTTCATTCACCAACCATTCTTGAGGAATTTTAGATACAATAGAATCAAGAGCTTCCTCACTAAGCATCCTTTTAAATGTCCTATTTGCCTCGTCAATTTTGCCAGCGTACGGCAATAGAACATGATCCTTTATTTGCTTGAAAGGCATTAGCGCTTGTTTCTCAGGCTCATGCCAACTATGGTGCATATACAAGGAGGCACCATGGTCGATTAACCACAATTCCTTATGCCAAATGAGCATATTAGTATTCCGCACTGTGCGGTCCACATTGGTTATGAAGCTATCTAACCAT
>DASVUU010000440.1:0-16461 GCA_036386935.1 Cytophagaceae bacterium
GTGCTGCAGCTGTCTTTGACGAGTATATCGAAGCAGTCACTGCACTTATCGTGGAATATCGAAATTTTATTAAATCCATAGTCAAGCTGAGGCCTATTAGTTACTTTTAACTTGATAAAGGCGCCTGCCGAATCAGTCTTAATAGTGATGCCTGAAACACCGATTGGTAAAGAATCTGCTAGTGCGATATTTCTTTTGCTTTGCCAGGTGACGTTGCTAAATGATTGGTAGTTGTAGGGTTCATTTGTACGTGCCACTTTATAGGGAAATATAAGTCCTCGCCCTGCGTTGCCGAATTCTAGTTGAAGATTTTCTCTTACTTTCCCTGAGAAGAAATCCGCCTGAATATGAGAGTCGCCTATATGTGTTATTGTAACGGTATTGTTTTTTTCCTTCAATGACTCAAGCTTGTTGTAGAATTTCTTTAATGCCTCCGAGTCATTGCCAACCCGATTTTCATATGTCTTTATAAAGGGATAAGATTGTTGTATTTCGCTGAGTGACTGTGCGTGTAAAAGACCGCTGACTAATACACACATTAATAGTATTGATCTCTCTGTGAATACTATTAGTTTACTGGACATGATGTTTATTGTAAGTGTCAAAATTGTTATTGAGCCAATTTTGTAAAAGCCTGGCTACCCTTTCTGAACCTCGGTAGTTGAAATGTGTATAGTCTTTATTAGCTAAGCTGGTATCTGACTCTACCCAATTTACCATAGAGTTATACCCGCCCATGGCTTCATATAGATTCCAGAATGCAATGTTTTTCCTTTTTGCAACTTCATATTGCACCTTCAAGAGCAAATCAAGGTTAGGTTCTGTGACCATTTCACCGTCTACTTTAGTACTCTTATCGCAAATGCCTACCAACAATATAGCTGTTCCTGGAAAAGAGCTCTTAATATGATCTATCACTCTAAGCATGCCTGATTTATACCATTCATAGTCCTCGGACGTTGAACTCAATACGTTTAGTCCATAATGAAGGATGACTAAGTTATATTTAAGTTTAGCTTGGAAACTCTGAAATACCTCTCTTTTTATTCTCGTAAGAGGCAGCCCTGAGTTACCACGCAATGCGAAGTTGTCTACAAAGATACCGCTATCGCTTTCCAACGATACTCCGTAAATGTTTTGCATAGACTTACTCTCGAAACGCAATGCAAAATTGCTTGTTGGTATACCTTTGTTTAAGAGCAATTCATTGACTGGTTCCGCACCAGTTATCGGAACTGTTTTGACTTGTCCTTTACTAATTAAATGAACTTTATTTTTTGTATCTGATGAAGGCCCATAGAATAGTTTGATATTATAGAATTTGTTTAGACGCTCACGGTTGACTGCTCCATAATAAACAGTGCTCTGCAGTGCCGTAAAATTAGTTGTGTCAATTTTTAAGGTGTCAATTGAAGGGTAAAATGCATGTCCAGTTATGCCCGCATTATTTCCCTTGTAATTCAGATCTACCAAAGAGCGTGTTGTCCAATTTTCTGAAAATTTATGGCGAATAGAGATCCTAAATCCGGCCGTTACCGAGGTAATGGGAACAAATCCAACACCTTTCCCCCCATATAAATTTTGTAACATCCTTCTCAGATTTTGGGTGATGAGGTCACCTTCAATAGAAGAATCTCCGAAATAAGCGATGCGAACCTTTTCACCCTTTACTTTTAAGTTATTCAACGCAGCAAAATAACTACTTAGCCCACTACTGCTGTCCCCAAGAAGGTTTGGATAATCAATGCCAGTAGAATCCAAAATTGGAAGTGTATCGAATTCTGCGACTGCCGGATTCGAGACAAGTTTTGTGATAAGTTTAGGAGATGAATTCAGAATTCTCTTTTGACGAGGCTTTCTATCTTTTAAATCTGCAAATAGATCAACATTCCGCAACTGGAGTCTAGTTTGCTTTACATCAAATAAAGAGGCTACTCCTAGAGTCAGGATCGTAAGGAACACGAATATTAAAGGCTCAAAGTGGTGTGTTTTCACAGCCAATAAAAAAATTTTAAGAGTTTGTAAAATTAGCAAATTGCCGATCTAATTGATTGTTTATCAGAAAATGTTTGGGGATAATTTGTGGATTAAAGCTCCGCCATACTTATTTAGCAGTTGAATTGATAATAAGGGACACTTAAATCAACCTTATTTTTTCTATTACCTTACTTTGTATTTACTTTGCAAAAATTTAAAGTATGGAAAATATTGTTCGCCTAGCCATTCAGAAGTCAGGCAGGTTGAGTGAAGACTCAATAAAGCTTATAAAAGAATGTGGAATTGATTTTAGCAATGGAGGTGGTACTTTAAAATCTGTAGCATCAAATTTTCCAGTAGAGTTTCTATTTCTCCGCGATGATGACATACCAGGCTATGTGGCAGATGGCGTAGCTGACTTAGGGATAGTAGGAGAAAATGTAGCAGTAGAAAAGAGAAAGAAAGTAAATACGATTGAGAAGTTAGGATTTTCTAAGTGCAGGTTGTCGATTGGCGTTTCTAAAGATTTCAATTATCAAGGCACGGAAAGCCTCGATGGCCTCAGAATCGCCACCTCGTATCCTCATATCTTATCCGACTTTTTGTTCGAGAATAATATAAAAGCTACGATCCACGAAATAAGTGGCTCAGTAGAGATTGCACCCAGCATCGGACTTTCAGATGCAGTGTGTGATATTGTAAGTTCAGGAAGCACGCTCATAAGTAACGGCCTAAAAGAGGCAGAAGTAATATTCCGATCGGAAGCAGTCTTAGTTGCATGCCCTACGCTTGCACCAGCAAAAGTGCAGGTGTTGGAAGATCTGCTTTTTAGAATAAAAGCCGTGAAGAGTGCAAAAAATACTAAGTACATATTGCTAAACGCACCGAACGATTCTATCGACAAGATAATTAGCCTATTGCCAGGGGTAAAAAGTCCTACAATAATGCCTCTGGCACAGAAAGGTTGGAGTTCGTTACACTCCGTAGTAAAAGAAAATGATTTTTGGCAAATAATTGAGGAGCTGAAAAAAGCGGGTGCCGAGGGTATCTTAGTTATTCCAATAGAAAAGATCATACAATAGATATGATTGAAATAATTAAAAATCCAGATAAAAAGGATTGGCCACAATTGCTAAAGAGGCCCATCTACGAGGCAGTTTCATTGGAAGAAAAAGTCTCCACCGTATTGAAGGCAGTGAAGGGGAATGGGGACGCCGCACTCAAGGATTATACTTTTAAATTTGATGGGGTTCAGATAGAGAACTTCAAAGTGTCCACCGAAGAATTGGAAGCAGCAGGTGCCCATGTCTCTGACAAACTAAAGAGCGCTTTAAACATTGCTCGCATCAATCTGGAGAAATTTCACATCGCTCAAAGGGAACCAGTAAAGAAGATTGAGACTATGCCAGGAGTAGTTTGCTGGCGAAAAAGCGTACCTATCTCCAAAGTAGGTCTATATATTCCCGGTGGAACTGCTCCACTTTTTTCTACCATCCTTATGCTTGGAGTGCCTGCAAATATTGCTGGATGCGAAGAAATAGTGTTGTGTACGCCTCCTGATAAAAATGGCCATATCCATCCCGCGATATTGTATACCGCCCATCTACTTGGAATAGAGAATGTATATAAAGTAGGAGGCGCTCAAGCGATTGCCGCAATGGCATATGGAACAGAGACAATCCCCTCAGTTTATAAAATATTTGGACCTGGAAATCAATTTGTAACCGCGGCGAAGCAATTGGTAGCAAAGGAGGGAACAGCCATAGATATGCCGGCAGGGCCATCCGAGGTTGCTGTGTTGGCCGACGAAAATGCAAATGCCTCTTTCGTCGCATCAGACCTGCTCTCTCAAGCAGAGCATGGTCCAGATAGCCAGGTTTTGATGGTTTCTGATGACCTTGAATGTTTACAGGAAGTCATCTATCAAGTTGAATTACAACTAGAGGATCTGCCAAGAAAAGACCTTGCACGAACCGCCCTTACCAAAAGTAAGTTTGTACTAGTTAACAATTTAATTGAAGGCATACACCTTATCAATGAATATTGCCCAGAGCACTTAATACTGCACGTGGAGAATACTGATCTTTATGCATCAAAAGTGGTAAACGCAGGATCTGTATTTCTAGGCAGCTACACTCCGGAGGCTGCGGGCGACTATGCCTCTGGCACAAATCATACATTGCCTACCAATGGACATGCTAGAGCTTATTCGGGGGTTTCTCTTGACAGTTTTGTAAAAAAAATAACCTTCCAGCAAATAAGCCCGGAAGGTATTAAATCATTAGGCCCGGTGATAGAAATAATGGCCGAAAACGAGCAACTCTTTGCGCACAAAAACGCAGTTACTTTAAGGTTGAAAGACCTTTAGATAGAATCTACCAGTCGTCTTTTTGTGCAGGCTCGGCAGTTTTACCAGACGATCCTTCCATTCCAGATTTCAGTTGGTCAACAATTTTAGGAAACTGCACCTTAGCACTATTTTTTATGGAGGCCCAGCCTGGCAGTATCAACGTATACTTGCCACATTCCGGGATGGCATTTTCTAATTTTCCCCCATTTCCTCGGTTTGATTCATGGACGATGTCCGTGATGGTATATTTATATTTACCATCCTTAGCGCCTACATTCACCACATAATTAATTATTCCCTCATGTGGAAATCCTTTCATAGGGCTCGGATAGGTCACTTTAAAAGAACATTTCCCTTTATAGGAGGCAGAAGCCTTATCGTCGGTAATTGCAGTGCAGCCTTTGAGGGATGTCTTAATTCTTCCATATAAGTCAGTCTTATTGGCACCAGCTACTTGAACCACCTCAGTATAGGTAATTTTTTTAGTGGTTGAATCTAAAGGCAACTCAGTTTGGGCGGAGGCGGCAAGGCTTATGAGAAAGAAGCCTATAAGAAAATAAGATTTAAAAATCATGTGAAAATGTTTTTTCGTTGTTTGCTGGGTCATATTTTATTTGTTTAACTCTATTTATTTTAAATATTCTACATTGTTTTTTTGATAGTCTACAAAATACGTGCTAATCCGATCAAAATTAATGGGTTTCTCTTGGAGCGGAACGATCACACGCTGATGAATGTCAATCACGCCGATCTTTCCATCAATGAATATTTTCATATAATCGTCGGAAAGGTCCTCAATATTGTCATACCGGGCACCAATTATTTCTACACCATCTGTTCCGGCCATTCCAACTTTGCCATTTAAATGAAGTAAAAATTTATTATTGACGGTCGTTTTTATCGAATCAAACTCCGTCATATTCATCAGTGTTCCTTTTTTATTGACAGTGTTCCATTTTCCATTGTCTAGTTTTACTGCTCCAGCATCCTTTGCAAATAGGGTGGCAGCTTTATAATATGGTTGTACGGCAAATTCCTCTTCTTTATTTATATATCCCCATTTTCCTAATAACAAAACTGGGGCATGCCCCCCATGGAAATCCTTCATGTCAGGATATTGGCAGGAGATCCTTTTGTTATTATTAAGGTCGATACAACCAAACTTTCCATTTTTCTTCACTCTTGCAAATCCATCCGAGAATGGGAAGATGGAATCGTACTTGCTTGTCAAAGGCAATATTACTCTTCCCGTGTCAGCGATGATTCCAGTAGCGGTATCGTTGTATACAATGATGATATCAGGATCGATAGTGAATATCATATTTTTAACAGCTGTCGCCAACTCTGCCCCAGATCTATGTAAAATAGTGTGACCGGAGTGGCCTTCGGCAAGAATTATTTTCGAATTTAAGGCCCTGTATCTTAGATATTTATTCAGCGGAAAATTGTAATCTAATTCCTTTTTAGAATTGATATGATTAAATCCCTTTTTATAATTTTCAAGATAGTTGTCTTGAGCTATTAGGTGGTTGTCTGAATTGATAACAGCAGTATTCTTCCCGCAAGAATCGGAATAAGTAACCATGGCAGTCCCGTTTTTAAATGGACTAGCTGTTTCATACCTAGGCTTGATAATGGTATCGCCGTGGATATTAATATATCCATAATAACCAGTAGCATCTTTTAATGCGAAAGGAGGCTCAGTAGCCGCAGTGAGGCCTTTGTAAATAGGTGGTATGACGACTTCCTTCTTGAAACCTACCAAAGACCACCGTTTTTCAGCATTACCTCTCTTATTACTGACGGTTGTATATATGAAATACCCATATTTTGTGACAAGTACTGAATCGTATTCCGCTTGAAAGATATACCGGAGTGCAGTATCTACTATTCCATACTTAGAATCCTGCTGAATTAAATAAATAGACTTATTATATGGGGTTACCTTGTCATACTTTGCAGATATTTCCTTTTTTCCTTTAGCTAATCCAATTTTCCCATTGATAAAGTATTTGTAAAAATCCTTGTCGATAGAAATGAAACTATCGCAGGCGAGCGCCTTTATGATTTTATTAGCCCCGTTTCTTAAGTAATAGGTTGGTAAGGTTTGCAAGACGAGCCTATTACTTGCGTCTTTCTTGATTGATTTGTACTTCAACTCTTTTATTACCTTTCCGTGCCCATTGATAAGACCCCATTTCCCCATATTTGAGACAGCGATCAGAGTTGGTTCTAAGATTGAATATTGTTCATATAAGGGTTGGGAAATGAAATTGCCCTTCACATCGTAAAATCCCCAGTTATTCTTTATGTCAAGTACCGGGACGATGTTGTAATTGAAGGCTGGACGTAGGACTTTCCTATAAGAAAAAGGGACAATAATAGCACCGTTATTGTTGATAAGCCCATAAAATATCTCATGGGACAAAGGGCTCTTCTTTTTACCAACTACCGCAAATCCGCCATTAAAAACACTTGTAATTGTGTCATAGAATGCCGAAATTTTCAACAGGCCTAAATTGTTTATGAACCCGAAGTGAGCAATTCCAGAAGTGTCTACAAATTTTATTGGAGCAAGATTCTCACTGAAAGTGAATTTGCTAAAATCCTCTGCAGGTATTTTTACCAAGCCCTCTTTAATAATTCTTATATCGGTAGAAGAGTAGCTTGGTGTGCTAAACGACTGAGAAAACCCTATATTGAAAAAAAAACAAAAAGTAAGGGCAAAACAAATTCGAAGTAAGGCTGGGTGAATTTTCAAAGCAATAGACACTTACAATTGATATAAGACTATAAAAAAGCAAAGCAATAAATAGGATTAATGTTTGATCTCTTCTTTCTGCTTTTCGAGGTCAAAGAGGTCGTTAAGGACGTCGATCAAGGTCTCGGCTTCTCCTCTTTTACAGGCGGCTTTTAGCTGTAAGACAGGTAGCTTTATTATTTTCTGCATGATATTTTTCGTGATTGCATCCACCTTATAGGCTTCATCCGCGTTCAATTGTTTTAAATATCTGCTAATCTCTTCCTGTCTTATCTGCTCCAGAGCATTCTTCAACTTATTGATTGTCGGGGAGACTGATAATTCTTTTGACCAATCCTGAAACTCAGCGATAGACTCTAAGATAATTTCCTTCACCATTGGGATTGAGTCAATTCTCTTTCCTAAAGCTAGGGAGGCCCTGTTTTTGATTGTATCAATATTGTATACTAATACTCCTGGTATCTCTTCTACGCTGTTTTCGATACTTCTCGGTACAGAAATGTCTATGAAGTACTTGTAAGAAAGTATTTTAAGCTCAGCTACTTTATCCTTTGTTATAATCGGCTCGTCTCTTAAAATTGAAGAGATCACAACGTCCGCATCTACGATAGCCTCCCAAATATTTTCGAAAGGAATGACTTTAACATTACATTCAGCAGCTAGTTCTTCCGCTTTAGAAAATGTTCTATTGGTAATGGTGATATCTTTAAGGTTTGTATTAGCTAGGTTCCTGCAAACGTCCGCACCCATTTCACCCAATCCAATGATGAGTATTTTAGGAGAAACAAGGTCTTGGCATAATTCTTCCGCGAGCTCAGAAGTGGCATATGAAACCGAGGCCGCGCCATCTCTAAAAGGAGTAGATTGTACAACCTTCTTATTCGTAAAAAATATGGTATGCATAAGCCTATGAAGGAAAGGACCTGCCATGTTTAGATCTGCAGACCATTGATAGGCATTTTTTACCTGGTTAGTAATCTGCATATCTCCAACCACTTGCGATTCTAAGCCTATGGACACATTGAATAAATGCAATACAGCCTCATTGTGTTCATTGATGACCGAGAAATATTCTTTATAGACTAAAAAGTCGGGGATTTGCTTTTGTAGGCCTAGTAGGGTAATGATTTTTTCACTTTGATCTTCAAAGGAAGAATAATAAATTTCAGTGCGGTTGCAAGTAGATAAGACTAGGATTTCAGAGGCATCTGTAATGTCCTTGATGGTAAGCATCAGTTTTTTACAAAGGCTTTCATTAAGTGTGGCCATCTCGCGGATGTGTAGAGGCGCATGCCTGAATGATAAACTTACTGCTTTAAAATTATTGATCATAACTACAGGACGGTTTGCAAAATTAACGCATAAATCATAATAAGGGAAATAATTTAACTAAAATTAGAGTTCAATTATTAAATAATCGCCCGAACTATGGGTTGTAAACTTATAATATTGCTTTTCAATCACGTTTAATGGAATTATACAATTTTCGGTCTCTTGATATTTATAACATTAGATCCAAATTCAAAATCTTCATCCTTCTTATTGCTCTATTTATCGGTGCTTGCTCCATTTATTATACGAACCACCTTGTAAAAAAGCTTGCAGGCAGAGAGCAAAAGTTAATTGACCTTTATGCAAAAGGACTCAAATATGTCGCCGACCCAAGCAATAGTGGTAACCTTACTTTTTTGTTTCAGGAAATTATAGAAGCAAATAATTCTATACCTGTAATCCTTACAGATGACCAAGAAGTTCCTATTAGTGATAAAAATATTGAATACCCCAAAGGGTTAAAGAAGGCGGACCGCCAAAAGTTCCTCATACGAGAGCTAAAAGAAATGAAGGCAGAGCATGCTCCAATAGCCGTGGAGTATGCCCCAGGATTCAAAAATCTTATCTTTTATAAAAATTCCCTCCTGCTGACGCAGCTTATTTACTACCCCTACATTCAACTTACCATCATAGCCATCTTCGCGATCATCGCATACCTTGCTTTTAGCTATTCGAAAAACGCTGAGCAAAATCGGGTATGGGTGGGTCTTGCGAAAGAAACCGCACATCAACTGGGTACCCCATTGTCATCTTTAATGGCTTGGGTAGAATTATTTAAAGTTGACCCAAAATTTGAGAATAAGGAGATTGTTATTGAACTGGAAAAGGATGTGCAAAGATTAGAAATGATCACCGCAAGGTTTTCAAATATTGGTTCGATCCCAGCCCTTCTAGACGAAGATATATTCCTGACGGTTTCCCATACCATCAATTATTTGAAATCCCGCGTTTCTAAAAAAGTAAAGTTTTCTGTCAATAGTTTTGTTCCGCCAAATACGACGGCCAAGCTAAACAAACCTCTGTTTGACTGGGTCATAGAGAATATTTGTAAAAATGCTGTAGATGCGATGGATGGCGTAGGTTTTATAAATATTAACATAGCATCGTTGAATGAAAATAAAGTTGCCGTGGATATCTCTGACACCGGAAAAGGAATTCACAAGTCAAAAATAGAAACTGTTTTCCACGCTGGCTACACTACCAAAAAAAGGGGCTGGGGACTGGGACTCACCCTAGCAAAAAGAATTGTCGACAACTATCACCGAGGTAAAATTTATGTGCATAGCAGTGAAGTCGGAAAGGGAACAACATTTAGGATCATATTGAACAGGCAGTAAGCGGGCTCAGCAATAACAATAGCTAATTAAGTTATTGTAAATTAACTATATAGCTGCAAACGTTATAACAATTTTATTTAGGCCTCTGTTATCTGAGTACAAATAGTTACTCAAACAGCCTATGAAAAATATCTATATACATCTGATTTATCCTTTTAGGGTGATGTTATTTTTTGTAGTTCTCACTTTATATTCTTGTAATTCCAACGATAATCTTGAGCAACATACGGACATTATCCATTACAGAATAAAACAAAAAACTTCCTCAGAACCTCCGAAATCCCTCACGAAAAAAATCGATTCCAAAAGGGTAGGTTTAGCCCATCTAGTAAATTACGTACGGCCGATAAATTCCCAGCCAATCAGCGTCGATTTGGCCGAAATAAAGGCAAGGGGCAAACTAGTTGCACTTACTGGCTATAGTACGACAAGCTATTTTATCTATAAAGGTACTCCAATGGGTTTTGAATATGATTTGCTCAAAGAGTTGGCGAATCACTTGGATGTGCAGTTGGAAATTGTGGTAGTACAAGACCTGAACGAGGTATTTAATATGCTCAACAATGGTGAGGCCGATATCATCGCTCACAATCTAACTATTACCAAAGAGCGAGACGAAAAAGTTGATTTTACCTATCCAATAAATATGACACGACAGGTACTAGTTCAGAACAAGCCTAGAGGATGGGAGAAGATGCAGCCACAAGCTTTAGAAAAAAGTCTTATTAGAAATCCGCTCAGCCTAATCAATAAGGAGGTATATGTAAGAAGAGAATCTGCCTACTACTCTAGATTGACCCATTTGAGCGAGGAAATTGGGGGCGATATAAAGATTGTAGAGGTACCCGGCGACATTGAGACCGAGGAATTGATTTCTAAAGTGGCTTCAGGCGAGATTCCCTATACCGTGGCCGATGAAAATATTGCACTTATAAATCGGGCTTATTATCCAAGCTTAGATATTTCTACTCCGATCAGCTTTCCTCAGAGAATTTCATGGGCAGTTAGGGAAAGTTCTCCTGAGTTATTGAAGGAAGTTAATAAATGGATCAAGCAGCTTAAAAAACAACCCGCTTTCGCGTCCATTTACAATAAATATTACAAAAGCAAAAAGGCCACAGACCACTTAGCCAAATGCAACCGCAAAGCCAATTGTGGGAGAAATATCTCTCCATTTGACAAAATAATATCAAAGCATGCAAAATCATTAGGCTGGGACTGGCGCTTGCTAGCATCTCTCATTTATCAGGAATCGAAGTTTAATCCTCATGCAAAATCCTGGGTAGGAGCGTCAGGACTGATGCAGTTGATGCCGCAAACAGGTCAACGCTTTGGAGCTGCAAATCTGACCGACCCCGAGCAAAGTATTATAGCCGGTGTCAACTATATAAAATGGCTTGATAAATATTGGAAGAAGAAAGTTCCTGATAAAGCCGAAAGGATCAAATTTCATCATGGCTTCTTATAACGTAGGGCAAGAACACATCGCAGATGCACAGAGGTTGGCAGTCAAGTATAAGAAAAACCCTCATAAATGGGATGAGAATGTTGCCAAATATATAGTGCTCAAATCCCAATCAAAGTACAATACCGATCCGGTAGTGAAATATGGGTATTGCCGTGGCATCGAAACCTATAAATATGTGAAGGAAGTTCTGAGTAGGTTCCACCACTATAAAAGGCTTGTAAAGGAGAACGTTTAAATAAAAGTCATTAAATTGGAAAATTTAAACTCCTAATACCCTAATTTTGCATTTAATTTTACAACAGAAAATTCTTTATGTCTATATACCACGCAAGCTTGGTGCATTTTCCAATTGCATTATTTTTAAGCTGCTGTATTCTTGGCTTAATAGGAGTTTTTTTCAGAAGGGGACTTTTTAAAGAATTTCTATTCTGGAATTTAATGATCGGCTTGATATTTACGTTAGGATCAATCTACACTGGATTGAAGGAGGAAATTACGCCAATAAAAACGCAATCCATGACGGAGCTTTTAAACATTCATAAGCGAAATGCGTTCATCCTTGCTGGCTTTTTTACTTCGTTAACGGTTTGGATGGGTTTGCGCAAGAAAGAAATGAAAAATATGGAGTATGTAGTCTGGGTTCTATTTCTCTGGATAGGAGGCTTTTCCACTTATTTCGAAGCCCATACCGGCCATAAGATGGTCTACGAAGAGGGAGCTGGAATCGAAGCCGTCGAAGACCAATTGAACGATGTAGATAGAAATTCCGACTCAGAAACTATAGAAGAGGAATGGTCTGAGGAATAACTATCCCACACTTTTTACCTCAGACGCTGGATTGATTTTTTTTACGAGTCCCTGCAACACCTTTCCCGGTCCACATTCAATAAATACACTTGCGCCATCTTTTACCATATTTTGGATGCTTTGCGTCCACCTTACTGGCGCCGTTAGTTGAGCAATCAAATTGTTTTGTATGGTAATAACGTCTGTTGAAGGCAACGTGTTGACGTTTTGGTAAACAGGACAAACAGGGGTATTAAACTGAGTGTTCTTGATGGCATCTTCTAACTCTAGTCTTGCCGGCTCCATCAGTGGTGAATGAAAAGCTCCTCCAACTGGTAAAGGCAATGCTCTTTTTGCGCCCGCTTCTTTTAATTTGATACAGGCTATCTCTATACCTTTCAAAGATCCCGATATCACCAATTGCCCAGGACAATTGTAGTTGGCAGCGACTACAATCTCGTCAATTGAAGCGCAGATTGATTCAACCTTATCATCCTCTAAGCCAAGAATGGCAGCCATGGTAGAAGGATTTTGCTCACAAGCTTTTTGCATTGCCAGTGCTCTTTTATATACCAATCTTAGTGCGTCATGGAATTTTAAAGTCCCGTTAGCAACCAAAGATGAAAACTCCCCTAAAGAATGCCCCGCAACCATATCTGGCTTAAAATCATTGGAAGTTAAAGCCAGTATAACAGAATGTAAAAATATCGCCGGTTGAGTTACCCTTGTTTGCTTCAGGTCTTCATCACTTCCTCCAAACATGGTGTCCGTGATGTTAAATCCTAAGATGTCATTTGCTTCTAAAAAATACTCCTTTGCTTTGGTCGAGTTTTCAAACAGCTCTTTCCCCATACCTGAAAACTGTGATCCTTGCCCTGGGAATATAAATGCCTGCATATTTGTATTATATTAAAAATTCAATCTAGACTATTAGGGTGCAATAATATGACTTGACTTAAAAAAAGTAAAGTGATTGCTTATTAATTTTGATAAAACTATAGCCCTAATTAGTTAATAGGCTTTGTTTGAGTAGGATGATTTCCTAATACATGGACCCATCCTTTTAATAATTTTTGTTCTTCGTTCTTTTCCAACCTTCTTGCAAAAATTACTTTAGCTGAATAGTAATAGATGCCGTCATTTACATTTTTTGGATTCCAATTAATATTTACATCAGTATCTGTAAAATATACCAAGCCTCCCCAACTGTTATAGACAGAAAACTCAACTTTCTCAACTCCTGTAACACATTTATAGGCCTGGAAAATATCATTTTGTCCATCATTATTAGGCGTTATAAGATTTGGTAGCTCAAAATATGCACAGTTATCGATGCATTCTGTATTGCTAGGGGCGCTCTCCATATTATATTTATTGAAAGCGGTGATATAATAGCAGCCAGCCTGAGAACTTAAATTCATGTGTTTAAAGCCAGAATCAAAAACTGAATTAAAAGTTTTCAATATCGTAAAAGGCACATCCTTTCTAGGCGAGAAGTATAAGTTATATCCTAAAATTAGCCTATTGCATTCCTCACCGAGAGTGTCTGCTTTCCAGGACAGAGTATTTGATAAAGTTTGGTTGCAGTCCTTTTTTATTAAGTCACAATTGAGTGAGTCAAGCGACAATGTTGGGGGACATGGCAATAGTGTATCGCGGGGCGTCACGCAGACTATCTGTGATTGGTTTATAATTAATGGTTTAATGTCTGGTCTGCAGTAGCCTCCTTTTGCCACAACATAATAGCAGTAAGTTGTATCATTCAATAAGGAATCTGTATCAGTATAGGTTGAGGCCGAAACTCCACCCTGTATACTGTCGATGACTTTAAATTCTAACTCGGATTCCTTCTTTCTATAGACAAATTGAAGGCTGTCGCTGTTGTCCCAGGGTACGTTATAGTTCCAAGAAAGGGAGATGGACTTATTCCCAGGATTTCCCGTTAAGAAAATTGTCGATGCTTCGACATTTGATTCTTTGTTGGTATTCTGATCGCCATATTGTAATACCACTTGATATCTATAGGCTAAATCTCTAGTGTTAATAAAAGAATCAAAACTAACAGTGTCATTGAGGTTATAAAGTGTATCAATAGGAGTAGAGGCCGCAGGTCCACGTAGGCTATCGCCTCTAAACACAATGTATTTATAGGGTCCTGGAAAAGCCGCTAAATCGAGATCCAGGGGTTTTAGCCAGGAAATCCGAATTTTACCGTTTATTAAATCTGTCTTTTCTACACTGACCTGGGTAAGCAATGCATTATCTATTGGAAGTACGGAACATTGTTGATCAGAAATATAGCTTTTGCCTTGTGCTGTCCCGGGAAAACTAGCAGAAATAACATAGCAATATTTCTTCCCAATATTAAGATTTAGTGTGTCCGTGAAACCTAAAGAGTCAATTGGCACCGAACCAATCAATTCGCCATATCCCTCACTTCCACTGCTACAAGCCGAGAATGCTGGTTTGAGCGTATCGCATTCTTTTCTAAAGATCGACATCAAAATATTTCTTCGTATCCTTGAGGAAGCTATCGAGTTACAATATTTGTCCCACGATAATTTAAAGCTTCCGTTGCTGGGAATGACCTTAAGACCAGTAGGTTTTGGACCCAAAACTTTAATAGAAAAAGTTTTTAAATCAGCTAGCCTTAAATTTAAAGCTACATCATCCTCGGCTTTGAAAGTAAAAAGATAAGGTTGTTCCCTTACATCTTCACACCCGGTTTGCCAGGTTAAAATACCTGATCCTTTCACCCGTACTTTGTCCGTGCCAAGTGGATTGTTGAGCTTAAAATTAGCAGGAGGTATCATTTGCGAAAAGGCTCTTAAAAACACATTGTCTTTGTCGGGGTCATCAACGCCGATCGACTTTTCAAACTTGGTGTTTGCAGCAATACATGTATCATTCGGGAGCGTTATCTTCGGAGGATTATTTTCCAAGTCCCTCACCTCGATCAACATGTCCCTCACGGTCTCACTGAGCGTGATAATTCTTCCAGACGATATTTTTCTGTATTCCTTAACTACGAATGCTACTGTATAAAAGGCTGAGGTGCCCCGTGGTACATCCCCTTTACTTGGAGCGTTCCACACGAGGTCGCCGTTTAATGGGTTTAGTGTGATTGTAGATGGACCGCCTGTGACAGATTGTCCTCTAAATCTTGGGTCTGCCGGTAATACATAATCTGTAATAGGATCCAAATATTGTTTCCTGGCAGTGATAAATTCGAAAGAGATGCTGTCTCCCTCTGAATCGTAAGCGCCGGGATTATGAGTGAATAACTTGTTTGCGGACGCTTGGTCGATCGGGGGAATTGTCAGTTGGGGAGTATTGTTGTTTGTTGCATAGAACGTAGTCTGTACATTGAACGCTACATTAACAGAGCCACCTATATTTTGAATGTTTTCGATCCTATTGACATTTGAGTATGATACTGTATAATATTGGTCATTCGGCAAGGACTCGTAAAATCTGTAAATATATCTCGTAGTATTATTTCCTATATCACTAATGTCGCTATCGTTTATAAATATATCCTTGCGGTTGATAAACGGAGTCCTTTCTCCATCCACAAAAATTTTTACCTCTGGATTACGTTCTTTTTCGCTGAACGATGGATCTTGTATTTTTATCTGATCAAAATATACAGTTAGGGTAAATTCGTAATCTGTCGCTCTTTTTTTAACAGTTATTTCGCCAGCTTTTATATGTGTCGCGTATAGGGGGAATGCTCCGAAGAGGCACAATAGTATTATTAGTATAAATGGAGATCGCATAACAAGAAGTTATAATATAAACTACAACAATTGATGTCTATTGTTTGTCAGAAATAAAATATCACCAACGAATAAAATATTGATCAAAGGGCAATTTAGGGATATAAAATTACTGAATGATCGATTAGTATTAATAATGATAAAAAGTTCAAATAGCTGTCTCCTAAATGTAGTAAATATGTCTTAGAAAGACTAAAATAAAAATTAATGCTCATTGGATGATAATTATTCACAACGTAACTTTGCGGACTTTGTATAAGGCTTTGTGACCAAGAGAAGGAGCCATATAATTTAAAAAAAATAAGCATTTGGTATAGTAGTATTTAAGGCGAAAAAAAATAATTATGAGTTGGTTCGGTAAAGCTTTTTCAAGTTCAATAGGTAAAAAAGTAATAATGGCTCTCACTGGGCTGTTTCTGGTAATATTCGTCCTGGAACATCTATTGAGCAATTTATTGTTACTAAGCAATGACCCTAGTGACTTCAATGGTTATGCAGAGTTTATGAGTACTAATATTTTTATAAGGGCTGCAGAATATATCCTGTTTGCTGGCTTTATAATTCATATTGTATACGCTGCGATCGTTACCTATAAAAATAATAAGGCTCGACCTACAGGCTATGCAGTTAATAAGCCAAATGACAATAGCACTTGGGTATCGAGAAATATG
>DASVUU010000441.1:0-6421 GCA_036386935.1 Cytophagaceae bacterium
CAATGTCCTCGGTGTTCTGACAGGCTTGCCTTCGAATATTGATGCCAAAGATTTGATGTTGCGGACGGTTGCGGATACAAATATTGTACAATGCACGGTTTACTACAGATTTTACCTAAACCAGGCAATGAAAAAAGCCGGTGTGGGAGATAACTATATCTCCATGCTCACACCATGGCGTAACATGCTAGCTATGGGTCTGACAACATTTGCTGAAAAGCCTGAGCCTAGTCGCTCTGATTGCCACGGCTGGAGTGCAAGTCCTAATTATGATTTTTTGGCGACAGTTTTAGGAGTGACGCCATCTAGTGCTGGATTTAAAACTGTAAATGTGTCGCCTAATTTGGGAAGTCTAACGTTTGCAGAAGGTTCTATTCCCCATCCGCAAGGGACAATTGAAGTAAGCTTTAGGAAAGCCGGAATCTCGGGAATTGAAGCAACTATAACGTTACCAGAAAAGATTACCGGATTCTTTTTCTGGAAAGGGGAGAAAGTACCGCTCGTAGGAAAGCAAAAGATTTTGAGGTAAATCAAAAGCGCCAAGTCTAGTTTAGCATTCATCTTCTCCATTGACAATGGTTTGACCGATTGGTCGATATATCTTCAGGAACTTCCAGAGATAAAAGCCCAATTAGCCAAATATATATTATCTCTGCTCAGCTATTTAACATTCATAATACTTCTCAGTTCTTTCTACTTGATTCATCGAATAGAAACTATGAGCGAAAATGAAATAAGGAATACTAGAAGGGTCTTTTTAAAAGACACCTCTTATATGGCTTTGGGTTTATTTAGCTTAAATATGATTTTGCCGGCAGCGGCTAGCTGTCAATCCAATGATACACATACTGAAAAGGGAATGGAAAACGAACAAAAAGCAAGCAAATTAGGGATAGCATTGGTAGGATTGGGAGGATATAGCGAGGAGCAGTTGGCGCCCGCGTTGAAGGAAACAAAATATTGCAGATTAGCTGGCATAGTCACAGGAACACCTTCAAAGGCGGCTAAGTGGAAAAAGAAATATGACATTCCCGACCAGAACGTATATAATTATCAAAACTTTGACTCTATCAAAGACAACAAGGAAATAGACATTGTATATGTAGTTCTACCTAACGGCATGCACGCAGAATATGTGATAAGGGCAGCAAAGGCAGGCAAGCATGTCATTTGCGAAAAGCCAATGGCGGTTACTGTGAAAGAATGTGAAGACATGATACAAGCCTGCAAAGAGGCAGGAGTAATGCTGTCGATTGGGTACAGGCTTCACTTCGAGCCCTTCAATTTGGAAATGGCTAGACTCGGGCAAAACAAAGTTTTTGGAAACATCAAGACAATGCAAGCCACCAATGGATTTGTATTGCCAAAAGGTGTGTGGCGTGCCGATAAGAAGCTCGCGGGTGGTGGACCCCTTATGGATCTTGGGGTTTATTGTGTGCAAGGAGTTATCTATACAATAGGTGAGCTTCCTATCGCCATCACAGCAAAAGAGGGAAAGAAAACGGACAAGGAAAAATTTAAAACTGTTGAAGAGTCTATCTCATGGACTATGGAGTTTGCTAACGGTGCTATTGCAAAATGTAATACTTCCTACGCCGAAGATTTAAATATATTGAGAGCTGAAGCGGAAAATGGTTATTTCCAGCTTTCGCCTTCCTATGGCTATCATGGTCTTCAGGGAGAAACAAGCAAGGGTAAAATGAATTTTCCTGATGTCTACGAACAGGCGCTACAGATGGATGATTTTGCACAATGTGTGATTGACAAAAAGCCCACGAAGGTACCTGGGGAGATGGGTCTGCGGGATGTGAAGATATTGATGGCTATCTATGAAGCTGCAAATGCCGGCAAACGAGTTGAGTTGCAGTGGTAGGCAAGGGATAGAAGTTTATTTTCTACCAACAAGCTTTGGCGCAAAACCTAGTTTTAGCTATGAGGTAGACATTGGTTTGTATGATTAAGCCTGCCAGCGTGAGCGATGGAAGCGTTACCCCACAGGACGACGCAGGAGGACGAGGAGTACAAGCGGACAGCGCGACCTCCTCTCTTTTCACGAGGAGGGCACGCCCAAATCATTTTAAATTTAATATGCCAGATTGTAGGAGAGCATAAACTCAACAGAGCCGTTAGAAGGAAGCTTTATTCCAAACTGCTTGTATTCATATGCCACTCCCATCTTTATTTTTTCATTGAGATTTATTCTGCCCATCAAAATAAATGCATTGCCTAGTCTCCAACCTGCACCTACTGCGAACTTGTCGTTGTAGTTAAGATTTAGATTTAAGTCTACCAATACCCTTTGAGAAGATAATCGCGCGAAAGTAGAGGGTACTAGAGTAATCAGCTCATTGACATAAAAGTTGTAGCCTCCTGTAATAAACAAATCCTTCTTTGCTTTCCAGGAAGTGCCAGAGGAATCCTTAAATAAACCGTTAGGATCGTATTGTATCAGATCGGGAACTGAAACGCCAATGTAATAACCTGGATTGTCGAAATATAAGCCAGCTCCAACTTTTGGCATAAACCCACTTGCTTGGGCCAAAAACAAATCATCTCCTTGGTCTAAAACATCCACTTCTCCGAGGCTATAGAAAGAAGTACCTCCTTTGAGTCCAAAAGCCAGTACGGATTCGTTGTCTACCGAAAGGCGATAGGCATAGTTTACGAATAAGTCTGTACGTTTTAGCGCACCTGCAATGTCTTGACCAATGTTCAATCCCAATCCAACCTTATTATTCTTCAAAAGACCATCTACTGAAAGCTGACCCGTAAAAGGTGCATTGTTGATAGTAAGCCATTGTTTACGGAAGGAAAGGCTGCCACTCAAGCCTTCGTTACTGCCAGCGTAGGCAGGATTAAAAACGAGCCTGTTATACATGTATTGGGCTAAGAGTGCATGTTCCTGCGCCTTTAGGGAGGTAATGGCGAAGAAAACTATAAAAAGAAAGAGTAATTTTTTCATCTATATGGTGCTGTTAATTTGATGGTTTCTAATGGTGATCGAGGGTGCTCCCGTTGGCTTATCGTCTGATTTCTACATAGCCTGTAGACTTTTTAGTCTTACCTAATTCCGTATAAGAAAGGAAATAGAAGTAGGTGCCATCAGGCAATCCGTCTCCGTCCCAGCTGTTGTCATAATTGGCTTTTTCAAAAAGCTTTGCGCCCTCGCGGTTGTAGATATAAAGGGTGTTGTTTGGGTAGCGAAGAATGTTCTTGACTACAAATGTTTCATTCTCATTGTCGCCGTTCGGTGAAAAACCCTTATAGAAAGTAAGCGCGTCTGACAGTGTTACTATTCCTTCACTGATGCCTTCACGTCCTTGGCCGTCTGTGAATTTCTTTATAACCACGGAGCCTTGAAACTTCACGCTTACTGTTTCAAGTGGAAAGCTGAGCGTGTAAGTAGAGTCCTGTTGACCGTTAGTCAAAGTAACCTTCCAGGGTGCAAAACCACCATCAATAGATATAACTATTCTATAATCGTCAGCACTTGTGGATGGACCCTCAGAGATGGTAGCTGCAGGAATAGTCAATCTTATGGGGTTTGAAAAGACCCTGACTGAATCTGTTGCACAATATGCTTTCGCAACTCTTCGAAAATAGGTCGACCTTTTGATTTCTCCACTGTCTACATCATAGGCCAGGGTGGCAGAGTTTGTGATATTCTTCCAGTTGCCGGAGCTATCTTCTGCGTTCTGCCAGAGGTAATTGAACTTAATTGGGGCATCTGCGAAGACCGGCCCCTGCGCGGGTCTATAGCTTACAAATGGAACGGGATCCGTTGTAAGCCCTATGGTTTCGTTGGCGCCAACCAAACCTCCCGTCACTTCTGCAATAAATACATCCAGGGTATCGGGCGCCGGACCAGCGCCACAGGAGTATGTAGCATCAACAAATATCTGGGCATGGCCAACGAATGCATCGTTCCAGTTTACTGTGGCGACCGTATCTTTGGCATTGATTTTTCCAGCAATGGAAGGAAGTATTTTCCAAGTATAGGATTGGACACTTGCGTTTTGGGTAGGATAGAAAGTGGTTCTATAGATTTTATCGGAAGGGTTCAAGCACATAATATCACGCCCACTAGGCTTGGCTGGTTTCATTGCCTCAAGGTCTATGTTAACTAAAAGCGTGTCTGAATTTACTGAACTTTGACATCTGTCAAATATGCTGTAAGAGATCTTGGCCTGACCGGAATAGAAGTAGTTCCAATCAATTTCAATGATGTTTGTACTATCATTTTCGATAATAGCTCCGGCCGAGTCCGGCGATAGCGAGGCAAGGTAAGTATAGCCAGGGATGTAAGGTAACTTGAAGATACTATTGGCTGGGTCCAAACAAAGCCTGGTTCTGCCAACCAATGCTGGCGCCTGTTTTAATTCGGGGCTTACCTTTATTACAACCGTATCAGAGTATACCTTGGGACCGCAGTTGTTTCTGAAGCTTCTCCTAAAACAGGCAGATTGTGTTAGAGCCTCGGGGTCGTAAACTTCAGAATTCGAATTTGGTATTAATTCCCAACCGCCTACGCAACCCGGGGAAGTGGTTTTTTCCCATTGGTATATTGCTACGCCTTGCCCTCCAGTAGGACGCGCTATTGAATAGATGTAATATGGATTGTAATTATAACAAACAAGGGAATCTGAAGAAGATAACCTCCCACCTTTTAAAGCAATACCGTTACCTACTGTAAAATTATATCTTTTGCATCCCGCTGCATCCTTTGCAACAACAGAATAAATACCCGATTTCAGATTTGTAATTTTCGGTCCACTCATTCCATTTGACCATTGGAAAGTAGTGTTGCTTGGACTGTAGCTGAGACTGATAGAGCCATCATTGACGTCAAAGCACGTGGCGTTACGGATAGTATCGAATACAAATACGTTTGTGACAGACGGTGTAGCAATTCTAAAATTTGACGTGTCGTGGCAGCCGTTGATGTCACTTGCCTTGACATAATAATTTCCCGGACCTACAGCCACAGAGGAGGATTTGGATTCCAAATTTCCAAACCTTAGCCTTGTCCACTCATATTTATAGGGTGCTTGTCCCCCTGTAACTATTGCAGAGGCTCTGCCAGTGTCGCCCATACATATGGGTTGTATTGTCGTAGTTTTCACCGCAATATTGCTCCCATAGCAATTGAATGCACAGCTGACAAGAAATTCCCAGCCTGTTCCATAGCCCTCACCATCAAAATCGAAGGTCAGGCTACCATCGGCGGCAGAGGAGACTAAAGAATCTATCGCTGGAAAATAGTCTAACACTTTGAGAAGCGGGGCAGTTGTATCCTTTCCGTTAAAAATCTGTAGCACTCCACAACCGTCATTACATATTTCGAGCTTTAAAATTTTAATTTTTACCGCCTTTCCTTTTTCCGCGGGGAACAGCGTAAATATTCGTCGGCCTTGTGGATAAGATGCGTTGGGGCCGCCTGCGTCAAAAAAGTAGCTTTCGCATGTAGTTGCCTGAGGCAATGTGACTGACATGCTTACTCCGTTGATTATTTTTCTATTCCCTGTCGGTACTTCATTGATTGCTGTATAGTTTGTTCTTCCCACCGAAATGCCTAGGCAAGTCGCATCTACTACATTGCCAAGGGTGGCTCTTGTAGAAATATTGTAGGTTAGCCAAAAATAATTTGTGTCTTCGCGAAGTATAAACTGTCCAGTGAAATTGATACTCTGGTTTATAGCAATCCTTGATGTATCAGAGACGTTTACAATAGAAAATGTATCCGACGGTCCAGTATAGTATAGTGAAGCAAGGTTACTAATATCAGTGCTCAAGGTCGACCCTAAAGAAGTGAAGTTAAAAGAATTTATGGCTAAAGGGTTCTGTTTGCCTTTCGTGATAACCCTGACTTTTAGAATTTCTTGATTTGTCATTCCCCGGGCCACTGGAAGTAGATTTTGTTGTATTGCCTCTACTTTTACTATTCTCATGGGGTCTATAGCAGAGATAGTGTAGTCTTCTGTCTCACCGTTATATATTACGCCACAGCTTGATGTTTTTAACAAAGGCGCATAATCCGAGCGTATTCGCATCCTTAATAGTCCTGCGCTTCCTTTTGGGATGGTTACTTGCTTGCTTACCTCAGAAAATGGTTTTACAATACCAAGATCTATAAACTCTAATGTGTCGCCAAAGTCATAGTCACGGTTAAAATCAAAATAAGCGCCAAAGTAAGTAGCTAACTTACCTGACTTTATTTTTATGATATAGCTTTCCCCTTCAATTACAGTTGTGGTGTGCTCTGTGACGGGAAAGTTTGTGTAAGCGGTTGTATTAGTTGTAGCGCATACTGTATTTGTATTGCTTAGAGTATTAAAGGAGAGTCCTTCAATCCTATATTCGGCTTCAAAGCACGGGTTGGTATGTGACGCGGAACAGTAGGTCTTGGTTTGTCCATAGCTTT
>DASVUU010000442.1:0-1516 GCA_036386935.1 Cytophagaceae bacterium
TACCTCTAATTTATCAACTAGCTTTTGCTTGTTCATTTTCTTATTATACCACCTAACTCTTTTTCAAAAGCATTAATAAGGTTCTGCATAGTTTTGTCTATTACCTTATCAGTCAATGTTTGCTCAAAATCTTGTAGCGTAAAACTAACAGAGTAAGATTTCTTTCCCTTTTCTATTTTGTCACCCTCATAAATATCAAAGACATTGATGTCCTTAATTAACCTCTTTTCTTGTTTAATAGCCAATGCCTTTATCTGATCAAAAGTAACGTTTTTATCCATTACAATTGAAAGGTCTCTTCGCACCTCGGGGTATTTTGCTATTTCATTGAAATTAATTCCTTTACCGCTGTTCTTAAACAAGTATTCGAAATCAAAGTCAGCATAAAACACGTCTTGCTTGATGCTGAAAGATTTTAAAATAGCCGATTTCACCTGGCCAAAAGTTACTATTTCTTTGCTGTTTTTTTCAATGGTTATTGCTGAGGAAAAAAATGGATTATCTGAGTCTCTAATTGTATAATTTAATATACCCACTTTTGTTAAAATTTCAGAGAGTGTCTGCTTTAGGTAAAATAGGTCTACAGGCTCAGATTTATTCTGCCAATTTTCAGAATATTTGTCGCCTGTTATAAGAAGTGATAGTCTTTCGTTTTCTAAATACTTAAGATCCTTTTCAAAATAGGTTTTACCAAATTCAAATAATTTTAGATCCTTGTTTCTTCTGTTGATGTTATGGGCGATAACTTCTAAGCCACTAAATAAAAGATTGGTGCGAAGCACATCTAGACCTTCACTCAACGCATTTAGAACTTTCACACTTTCCTGCGAACCAGTTGTCGAAGTAGGGTAGGCTGAGCTTGTAAGTGAATTAGTGATAGTTTCAAAAAAGCCTTTTGATGTCAGTACAGACGATAAAGTCTTTATAAATTTAACCTTGTCTCTCTCTGGAAAATCCGCCAAATAGGAAGCTTGCAGACTATTGGAAAGTTCAATGTTATTATAACCGTAAATTCTCAGAATTTCCTCAACGATGTCAGCCTCCCTCCTTACATCGACCTTGTAGGATGGAACGATCAGATCTAACTTTCCACCTTCGTTAGATACAATTTTGATGTTTAAGCCTTTTAGGATAGAGATGACTTTATCTTGAGCAATTTCTTTCCCAATAAGGTTATTTATTTTGTTATACGACACGGATATCTTGAAATCTTCGATCTTGTGAGGGTAGATGTCAATTATGTCTGAGGAAATTTCGCCACCGGCAATTTGCTTTATTAGAAGAGCTGCTTTTTTTAGTGCATATAGAGTTATCTCAGGATCCGTACCGCGCTCATAGCGGAAAGAAGCATCAGTCTTTAGCCCATGAAACTGGGAAGTTTTCCGTATATAAACAGGCGAAAAATAGGCGCTCTCTAGAAAAATAGATTTCGTCTCATTAGAAACCCCTGAATCTTTGCCTCCAAAAACTCCTGCGATGCACATTCCCTCTTTCTCATTGCAAATTATTAGGTCGT